>JAYSSX010000132.1:0-4214 GCA_043720315.1 Pseudobdellovibrionaceae bacterium
TATTTGCGTTTTGGGATTGTTGGTACTAGTCACTGGAAAACACCAAGTTTCTTCTTGGACGATTGCCTTTTCCAGTTCTGTCCTCATTATAGGAGCGGCGATTTTAGATGGGTTTACATTTATTTTTTCAAAAAAATTAAAGCCACATTTTTCGGCGATTCAGTACCTAGCCATTTCGCAATTGGCGGCAGCAGTTTTTATGTGGCTGATGCAATCCGTTTTCTTTCATCAAACAGATCAAATTTCTCATCTGACGATGAAGGGTTGGGGCGCTGCCATTTTTGTCTCAGTTGTAGCCTGCGTTTTGTGTTACGCGGTTTTGTATTGGCTACTAAACTATATTGATGGCCATCGATTGGCATTGTTTGATGGGATACATGCCGTTTCGGCAACCTTGTTTGGGTGGATTTTCTTTTCCGAAGACCTAAATGCAATGATGCTATTTGCGGGCTTCCTTTTATTATCCGGACTTATCTTAGGAAATATTAAATGGTCGGTACCAAAATTTCGGTGATGCAGTTCTCTTGCGGAGTCGTTTGCGGATCATTGACGTAATTCTCTAAATAGAAATCTTCACGTAAAGGGAGTTTTCTTTCCTTAACGATTTGAAAAACTTTACCGCAAGCTTCGGGTAATTGCGAATAAGATCCCATTAAAGTAAAACGAAGATAGTTTCCACCATTAAAATATTCATACTTAAATCCTGTGGGAAGGGATTTTGGTTTTTCTGAAACAAACACACCAGCGCGGTAAAGAAATTGAGGTTCGGTTTTATACAGGCTAGTAAAATCGGAAATTTTATTCTCTTTTGAAATTTCTGCGATCTTAGAATTTAATTCTTTCCAGGCATTTTGTGCCATTTCAGGTAGGCTGCCCGCGGATTTTTCAACAAAAACATAATGGTGTGAATTCCAATTTTTAATGTCTGGATTCGTCATTAAATTCATAATCTCCTCTTTTACAAGCAAAGTTTTGATTTAAGCTCAGCGTTGCCTATTTGATTGCCGATGTCACAAATTTTATTGTTTATTGCGGAGAAAACATCAAAGGTTCCCATAAAAGTACTACCTTGTCCTTTCACAACAGCAACTAGTTTCCAAACGTTTCCCACCCTTACTTGTACGGGTGAACCACTGTCGCCTTCTTCCACTCTAGCTGCTGAAGTAGATTCAAAATAACCGGCACTATTCCACTTAAAAACATTTAAGGTAGCCGACCTTTTTGTGTCCATGGTGTTCAAATCAGCGAAGGGATTAATAGAAACAACCGTGGGAATATATTGCGTGGCAATAGGGGCGAGTCCTTTTAATTCTTGCTGAGAAATCACTGGAACCATTTTTACTGTTTCAGGCAAATTCATCGCACTTCCCAAAACGATGACCGCTAAATCATCTTGCGGACCAATTTGAACCTTTAGCCCTTGGTTATTTATTTTTGTGGTTAGATTCTGAGTGAAGTAAAATTTTGCCGCTTTAACTTCTTTAATTAGCGTGGTGTAACCAATGCGGACTAAAGTGCCATCAGATTTGGTAACGTATTTATATTTTCCTACCGTCACTTCGGCTGTAAAAGATTTCACAACATAGGCGTCACGAACGCAGTGGGCCGCTGTCACTAATATTAACGGATGGACAAGAGTGGCATTGCAATATGCCGGAGTTTCCGATCCATCGGAAGGGTCACGCGCCTCGGTCCGCAAAAACACGACCGATTGTAGATCATCAGAAAGTGCCGGTTGTGCGTTAGTCAATGCATAGGAGAAATTTGAAAACGTAAATATTAAGTTAAAAATCGTAGTCATTAGCCAAATCTCTATTTTTCCGTTTGATAACTTTGATTTCATATCTCTCCACTAGCTATTTTTAGCACTATTTGGCTAAACAAGCGTTTTCCGACTTACTGTCCCCAAACTATTCCGGCTGAGAATGAAGTCAATGGTTTTTTAAGACTTTGGTCTTATTGCGCTTTGATCTTAAAATACTATAATAAGTTATGAAGAAAATATTAATAATCGCGCTTATCTATTCGTCGCCATTGTTTGCCTCTGACCTTCCCCAGTTAAATTCTTTGATGAATTTGCCTGGATTTTCCTTTGATACGGCTGGAAAACCTGTGACCACTTGGGTTGTAGCCGACGGGGCTACGGAATCAAATAAAACTTATACTCAAGGGGATTATCAAGTCGCTTTGAATTATGACAAACTAAAAAATCCAAGATCCGTTAGTTACACCAGCAGAACTGTCGATGCTTCCGGTAAACAGGACAGTAAAGAAATGATTGCCCTTTTAGATGCTAAGGGGACTTCGCAATTCATTTATGAAGTGGATAAAGGAAGGGGATTTGCGGTATCAACCTCATATTGCAATCGCGTTTACCGTGAAATGGGCGTCAAATCGAATCACGACTTATTAACTAGGGTATTTGAATGTTCAAAAGTTTTAAGTTTTACACTGAATGATGCCGAAATCGATGAGGCACAAAAAATTGCAAAGGCCTATTCCGATCAGCAAAACGTCACATCTAGTGTTCAGATGGCTGGGCTGGGAAACCTAAATGGATATTTACGAGCTAATAAAGTAGGAAAAACAGCTAAGGCGACCCGCAAATCGGCCGAGGATTATGCAACCGACGTCATGAAGTTAGCGAAATTATGTGAAGTTGTCGCACCGAAATTAGTCGAAAATGCAGCCGTACTAAAAGCCGAAGATGTAGGCCGCGAATAAATCTGAATTCAGTTGGTCGAAGGTTATGAAAAAAATTGGTTTTATTACTTCGCAAGAAGAAGGTCTCAATGCTGATGATCAATTGTCATTATCACATTTAGAAAATCATAGTATCCTCGCTGTCCCAGTCATTTGGGATCATTCAAAAAATCAAAATTTGGAATCGTATGATGGCTTGATCTTTAGATCTTGCTGGAACTATCATCAAAAGTATTCAGAATTCCTAAATTGGGTAAATCACTTAAAAAAGCTATCTATTCCAATCTTTAATCCGCTATCTGTCATTGAATGGAATTTAGATAAGAAGTACCTGTTGAATTGGGATTCGGCTCCAAAAACAAAACAGTTTCAAAAGGGTCAGGAATTTTCAAAAAAGGTCTTCGACGAAATTTTGATGTCTTGGAGTTCGCAATCAGCGGTTATAAAACCCAACGTGTCTTTAAACGGACAAGATACATTTTTGATTAATCAAAATAACTTCGAACAAAAATATTCCGAATTACTGTTACTCTTTAAAAGTCGCAATATGCTAATTCAAGAATTTATTCCGGAAATTCGGTCGTCAGGAGAAACATCTGCGGTCTTCTTTAATAAAAAATTTAGCCACGCGGTGGGTAAAATCCCGGCGATAAATGAATTTCGAATACATCGTGAGTATGGTGGTAAACGTAATCCTGTCAAAATTTCATCCAAGGCTTTAAGTTATGCTGAAAAAATATTGGAAAGGATCCCTGACCAATTGCTATATGCACGAGTAGATTTTATAGAGCGAGAATCTGACTTTGTACTAATTGAGATAGAGTTGACGGACCCAATGTTGTATTTGCATACCGATCCTCATTCAGCGAAACAGTTTGCCGAAGCTGTCGCAGAAGTACTTTATTAAGTAACTTCCCACACCATTGTGCTAATTAATTCTTAACAAAATAGTGTGGAAAATTTCCTCGGTTTTTTACCTGGCACGGAAAATTATTGCGTCCAACATAGACTAGTGAGAACGGCTGGCACTGCTAGAATGATCTTTTAGGGACGCGCCTTTGCTTTTATGCACTTTATTTACCGTCGCCCACGCAATTTGTTTTGATCTTTTTGTCGATTTTCCGCTGTCCTTTTCACTTTCTACAATGTGCTGAGCTTGTCGAATTTCCTTAGGACTGTGTTTTGCTGGCATATAAACTCCTTTAAAAAAGATTTCTGATAACTATTCATTTAATGTAGCAATGTCCATTCCAAAATCGGATGATTTAGTTTATAGATTAAAAATCGGCAAAGACAAAAACCCCAAAGAGATTCATCCTTACGGAATGTTCATTCCTAAACAATTGTCATCGCTCATAGTCGGTAGTTTCACTACCGGAAAATTTACCAACCCTTCTCGGCGCGGTGAAATTGATTTCGAGAATGAAATTGATTTCAATTATGGCGGGGCAAAAAATCAACTTTGGTCCCTACTGCAAATTTGTTTTAACAAACAACTCAATTCGCCGAAA
>JAYSSX010000133.1:0-3030 GCA_043720315.1 Pseudobdellovibrionaceae bacterium
TTAAGTGGTTTCAGATCGTTGCGATCTGAAACTCGTGAATAGGCCTTAAAATTAGCTCCACTTAAAACTCTGGCATTCCATTGAATACGACCCTTGGTAGGTTCAATAGGTGCAACACCGATAAACTGACAAGAGTTTGCCCATGCATTTTGTACCGCTATGTTTTGTGTCGATGCTGGTAAAGTAAGACTGACTTCAATATCAGTTGAAGGTGCAACAACGGTGACATTTTCAGTTTGACCCAAAAAGTAGATTCGATTCATAGGCCAATTCCACTTCGACTGTTCGTCAGTAGGACACGGGTCTGAATCAGTTACTCGCATTAATCCATAGATTTCAACTGTTGTTGAGGCACCAATTGGAACATTGTCCATTGAAATATTTTTGCCGGGTCCAACGCTTCCGGCGATCATTCCGCGTTCGATATCGCATGAGGTTGCTGCAGTTGTGGGAATCTGTGGACTTTTTATGTTTACCACAAAACACATTAGACTATAATTTAGCGGGGAACTTTGCCTAGAGAGTTCTGTTTTCTGCGAAAGTGCTTTTTGAAACTGATTAGTCGTAGGAAAATTTAAATTAATCGAAGCTGAAGTTGGGCTAGCCCGATTGCAACCAAAAGCAGTCAGTACAAGGATGTTTAAAGAGAATAATTTGAGCCAATTTTGATTTTTCATAATTCACTAGACCTATCGGTTTTTAGGTCTAGCTTCTTTAGTTTTGCTGTTAATGATTACAATTGAGACATTTCTGTCTCACTAGCATCCAAAACCAATTTCTAATTTTGAGATATTGTGGAGGAAAAAATCATTACCGTTGCCATTGACCTGCCGCTATAATCAAAGAGTATTTAAGCTATAAATATTGTATAAATCGCATTACTGATACTTCCGTTTTAGTTTCTTGGTCGGCAACTGCTGCAAAATCTCGTCACGATAATTCGTTCTAAATTTGATGTAATTCTTCAGCTCATTCTTTTGTCTAGATAAAATCAATAAGCGGTCATCATTATGCAACTCGCCTTTGATCATCATATCATCTAAATCAATTTTTTTAGCTTGGGCCTGGCCCAAAGCTGGCAATAGGCAGGAAGCGACGATTAAGAAACATAGGCTCATTTTCATATTTCTATTATGGTCTATTTTTAAGCTTGGATTAATTTAAAAATGACTCTTATAATTGAATTATGGTCCTTTGACCTATCTTGCTAAAGGAACTTATGAATATTCCCATGGTGGATTCTGAAAACTGGTACGATCTTAATCAAAAGGTCAAAGCCATCCTTTTAGAAAAAAACTTGTGCGAGGCGGACGATCAAATCAGGATCTACGATCAGGTGTCGACGGCCATTTATGAATCTGTGGTTGGAATGGCGCACTTTTATTCGCATAAAAGAAAAGTCGCCTGGGTTAAAGGTGTTCATCCATTCCTGAAAGCAGTCAGTCCGTATTTTTATAAAGAAACTTATGAAATCCTCGAACTCAATCATCAGCAAAGTTTTGAAGAGGCCGTTAGTACTATAAATAAAGATTATGCTTTGGTTTTTGATTGTGAAGATCATTTAATAACCGGAGAAATTTTTCCATTTTCTATTTTGCAAACTAAAACCGATGAATTAAAAACGATCAATGTTCGGCTATCATTTAATCTGTTTAAATTTAAAGACAAAATTTCTTCGCCATTCACAGTGCGAATTTGTGTGCTAAGCGGCAATTTGGCTGTGGTTATTTGTGGGTCGCGTTTTAAGGCTGTTCCGCATATTGGTGAAACACAAAGATTAGATGAAAGTAAAATTTTAAAAACAATTGAAGTTGAGTTATCTAACCGTCGGCAGTTTTTATCGGAAATTGAAGAGTTCGAATCTAAATTACCACAGGGATATCTTCCGTTTTTTCAAGTCATCAATAAATCCCGGGTTTATGATCGATCCGTAATCTATAGCACAGAATTAAATGCAGATGCTGTGGTCAAATACTTAATCGCATCTTTATCTTTGCAGTCTAACCAAATTTCGACCACTAGTGATTGTTATTGGGGAAGTCGTGATGTCATGAAAAACTGGCAAATTCCCGCATTAACCCCTGTACAGGAGCGCGGTTTATTGGTCATAGATCGTTCGGTGCTGGAGCGCCCTGCAGAATTAATAAAAAGCCTTGAATTAGCCAAAGCCGAGTGTCAAATCTAACTGCAGACATGCAGGAACAAACCGCCAAAGCCATTATCTTAAAAAAGAACAAGTATTCAGAAAGTGATCTGATTGTTCAGTTTATTACCCAAAGTGGTGAGAAGTTTTCAGCCATTGCCCGTGGGGCTTTGCGCAGCAAAAAACGTTTTGCCGGTGGAATTTTAGAACCGACTCATTATATCGAAATTCATTTTAAAAAATCCCAAGATCACAAATTATCGGTGCTATTAGAAGCGCAGATGATCGATGACTTTCATAAAATACGTCAGTCTTATGATCATATCCAGTTGGCCCTTCATTTTGTTGAGTGCGTACAGAAGGTCAGCCAGGAAGGCGACTCAGGTTCGGCAAATCTTTATAATCTTTTGGGGCACAGTTTAAAGACCTTACAGGAAGTAAAAAACTTACGTAAATTCCGGCTGCATTTTCATGTCAAATTTTTGCATCAACAAGGTATTCTGGAAACCGAACCTTGGATGTTTGATTTTATTAAAACTTCGATTATGCAAAGTGACGATATTAAAATTTCAGATATTGACCTGGCAAAGTACGGCAAATTTTCCGAAGAATCGGTTCGAAACTACATTTCCCGCGCTGAACGCGGGTATTAATTCGGTCAGCGATTTACCCTAAAAACAAAAACTTAAATTTTTCGGGGCAGTGCCAGCGGTCTATTCGCGCGACACTTGCTGTAACGGGGCGCGTAATTTCCGACAAAAATAGCCGATATTAAGACGGTTATTTCCCTATTTGCTATCCCCAGCTAGAGCGTATCCTTCGGTCCAACTAACCACGGCCATTACTGAGTACTTATTGTAAGAGGATGTTTCCAACGAGGAACTATT
>JAYSSX010000134.1:0-3143 GCA_043720315.1 Pseudobdellovibrionaceae bacterium
GTATTGCAAAATCGGATTTTAAGGAAAAATTTCTTAAGGCAGAAAAATGGGTTTCCAAACAAGCTTTCAATGTATTTAAAAAAACCTATAAAATTGAAGATCTTAAGTACCCGATTTTAACCGGGAATTTAAAATTGGCATCGGCTGGTTAATGGCTTCTATCGCCGAAAGTTAAGGATTTATTAACTTAAAAGCCGTTGGCAATAAAAAATGTATATGCAATATAGAATTCATGAATGAAAAAATTAAAGCTCTATCTCCGTTAGTCACTTCTGTAACTGCACTCGATTCTTACTTTTCGGATTTAGTTAGAATCGGATCCAAAATTGAAACTATGGAATTAAAATCTGGATTTGATCAAGAGCAACTTCAAAAACTATTGCTGCGTTTTAGCGAATGTAGTGAGGGTGTGTCCGAACAAATTTTGTTGATGTCGCAAGCATTAACGGAAGCGAGAGCAGAGGCAGAAGCTGCCGCTCAAGTCGTTTCATTAAAGGCCGAACAATTACACAATCGCCAGTTCGATCAACAAAATAAGATGAATCAGTTTCAGGCATTAGGTGAAAAAGTTCGTCTATTAACTGTATCTCTAGCTGAACTAAAAACTTCTGAAGGGGAAACACCTTCTGAAGAGCGTCGTGTTGAAATCTCGAGAAGATTTACAGAATTGCAGACAGAGTTGGATCCTCTGATAAAAGAAGCTCATCTTCTTAAATTAGAGGGCCAATTGTCCAAATTGAAGATTTTAGAACAAGGGGCAGATTCATTGGGGCAAAGCTTAGTATCCATCCAGCAAAAGTTGTCGAACCTTGGCGATGTAATAAGTCACCATTAGTCAAAAGAATATATCATGCGAATATTAATTTTAATCTTAATTTATAGTAGCTTCAGCTTTTTTCTGGCTTCTGTATCTTTAGCTCGGAAATCATGTGGTACTGAAGATCTCAAAAATTGGGTGATCTGTGAAAACGACAGTGAATGTATAGTCGAAGTTATTCCCTGCGGACAAGTACGAAGTATCAACAAAAAATTTCAAAAGCTTTCGGAACAATCTCAACATTGCATAGCAGTTGTTTCTGGGTCCTGCATGCCCGATGCAATCATTCCGAAAGCTGAAAAATTTCGAGGAATTTGCAAGGGCAAAGCTTGCTTTGCCAAGCCAGTTCATTAGATACTATTCGGCTTAAATATGCTTCACCCATTGTTTCACCACACTTTAATTTTAAAGAGTCGAATTTAAGGTTGTTGGTTCTTCCAGGAACGTAAATTCTAAATTTGAAGACTGAACTAATTTGAATACTATCATCTTGTCGCCATCAACCAAAGATATGGTGATGCCTTTTGCAGAATTGGCGATAACAGTGCCATATCTTTCGTAACCAACAGATATGTCGCTTTTTTGGTCAAAGATATTACTCCAAAACTGCTGCAGCTCGTCCTTGCATAGCAATGTGATCATATCCATTAAGTCTCACAAAATTTCAAAGTTTTTGAGAGAGAAATGTTTGTTAATTCGGAAGAATTTGTGACGCCCGCGCAAACGCCCGCCTGAAGCTGGTTGACTACCTTAAGTTCAAGCTTATCCTTTTCAATTTATTTTTTTAAATGCAAAAGGGCGGCGGCGTCAGAAGGGAAGGCGGGTACTAGAACAAATATCCCAGGCGAAAGAAGGTTAAGTTAGTAAATGCTGTGCTACCAAATTTATCGGCCGCGTCCTTTGCATCTATGTATGCTTCATTCGTTGAAGGTAAAGGTGACGTGATCGTCGTTTTTGGACTAGAAGGTGAAACCATGGACATGTCGATTCCATACCAGAATCCAGCATCGTCAGCGCCCCACATCCAACCTAATTTTAGAACCGTTGCCGTAGACGTTACCTTGACTTCAACTTTTTGACCTGTCGCTGTATCAGTCGCAGACGTGCTTAAAGTTTCTGAACCAAAGCCGGCAGCCGCAAAGAAAGAGCCGGCAAATGGATGCCAGTGTACTAGCAACTCAGGCATTGAAAGTTCGGCCTTAGCCCCGCTAACATCAAGGGACAAAAGATTATATCCAAAACTCATGCTCAGCTGATCCGAGAAAATATAATTAACTCCGGCTTGAGTGACAAAGGGTAAACCCAGGCCAAGATTGACACCGAAACTGCCGGCTGAGCCAGCTTGTGCTATTGAGCCAACCGTTGCGAATGTAAAACAAACTGATAAAACTAAATTTCTAATTTTGAACATTTTTTTCTCCTCTTTTTTCTTCATCAATACTAACTAGAATTTGTCGGTGAGAAAACATTTCAGCAGAAATCTAGACCCTTTTAAATGAATAAAAATAAACTTGGTGTAAAGTTAACGTGATGGTAAAGATTTCTTTATGCAAAAATCGAAAGATCCATTACATGGCGTGACGTTAAAACAGATTTTAGAAGAATTAGTAGCGCATTTTGGTTGGAAGACTTTAGGCGAAAAAGTTGACATCAATTGTTTTATTTCAGATCCGAGTGTGACCTCGAGTCTTAAATTCTTAAGAAAAACCGAATGGGCTCGTAAAGAAGTTGAAAATCTTTACATCGCCTACATTAACAGCAAATAAAATTAGTGAGACTTTTTAGAAGCTAAGTATTCTTCGTAAGAAACGTGATTGTCATAGACTACAGTTTCATCGATTTCGATAATTCTATTCGCCACAGTCTGGATCAACTCATGATCGTGCGAAGTAAAGATTATCGAGCCCTTAAATCTTTTTAAGCCATCATTCACTGCCGAGATACTTTCAAGATCCAAGTGACTAGTAGGGCCGTCCAATAAAAGTACGTTGGAGCCTGATAACATCATTTTTGAATACATGCAGCGAACCTTCTCACCACCCGAAAGAACTTCGGGCTTTTTTAACGCATCAGTTCCGCTAAAAAGCATCTTTCCTAAAAATCCGCGAATGAAGGACTCATCTTTTTCTTTAGAATAGGGACGTAACCAGTCAACCAAACTATCTTCACCGGTACGAAAATATTTGGAGTTATCGGTTGGAAAGTAACTACGTTTAGTCGTAATTCCCCAAGTGAATTCTCCCGAGTCAGCTTTTAGTTCGTCAGAAAGAATATCCATTAATAAAGTTTTAGCTAAATCATTTTTTCCAACTAAAGCCACTTTATC
>JAYSSX010000135.1:0-2116 GCA_043720315.1 Pseudobdellovibrionaceae bacterium
TTAAGTGAAGAACGGATTTTAGAAATTTTGGACCCGGCAAAAGACGCCGACGGATTTACGTTTACTTCAATGGGTTATCTTTGGAGTGGGAAAAAAATCGTGGCTCCTTGTACTCCCCAAGGCGTGATGACTATTTTAAAGCATTATGGAATCGACGTTAGAGGAATGGATGCTGTTGTGGTTGGACGTAGTCAAATAGTCGGAAAACCGATGACACATTTACTTTCCGAGGCGAATGCAACAGTAACAATGTGTCACTCTAAAACCAAAAATTTACGGCAGTATACTCTAAATGCGGATCTTGTTGTTGTAGCTGCGGGTAAACGCCATTTGCTAGGTAAAGAGGATTTTAGAAAAGACTCTATCGTTATTGACGTTGGTATTCACGGTTCGGGATCGGGGCAACCTATTGCCGGCGATGTCCGTTTTTCAGAACTGGATGGTTGGGTCAAGGCCGCAACTCCCGTTCCTGGCGGAGTTGGGCCAATGACCATCGCTACATTGCTAGAGAATTCAATCAAGCTGGCTTACAAACGCGCCGGTCTGGAGATGAAGTAATGGATACGGGTCTACTAAGAAATCTTTGGTACATGGGAACTTTGTCTGCACAACTAAAGGCAGGGAAGATGAAGTCACTGGTTATTTTTGGCGAACCGATTCTTTTTTATCGAGATTCTAAAGGCAAAGTAAGTGCCCTTCGAGATATTTGTCCCCACAGGGGAATTCCACTTTCCTATGGTAAAGTTGTCAATGACCAGGTGGAATGCGGTTACCATGGTTGGAAATTTGATTGTAGCGGGACCTGTACTGAAATACCTTCTTTGGTTAACGGGCAAGATTTAGATCCCGGAAAAATTAAAGTTCGAAGTTATCCAACTTTGGAAAAACACGGAGTCATTTGGATTTTCATCGGCGAAAAAAATGCAAAAAATATAGATATTTCAAAATTTCCATTGCCGCCGGTTTTCCCGGGCTTCTCTCAAGACCAAAAACCAAAAATCACTGAAGAAGTTATTTTCCCGTGTCATGTTGACCACGCGGTCATCGGTCTAATGGATCCCGCGCATGGTCCTTACGTTCACAAATCCTGGTTCTGGCGTAGCGAAAAAACGATGTACGAAAAAACCAAAAAATTTGGCCCCACGCCTTTTGGTTTTCAAATGATTAGACACGAACCTTCTAAAAATTCCAAAGCCTATAAAATTTTGGGCGGAACTCCAACAACCGAGATCACCTTTTCTTTACCTAGCGTTCGTGTCGAGCACATAATGATGGGCCAGCATTCAGTATTTTCATTAACCGCTTTAACTCCTATCGATGAAAAAAACACTCGTGTGCATCAAATGTTATTCTGGAATTTGGCTAGATTAAGTTTAGTGAAGCCTTTTATCAAAAAGTTTGCACAAGTGTTTTTAGATCAAGATAAAAATGCCGTTTCCCAACAGCAAGATGGATTAAAGTACGATCCTACATTAATGCTTATCAAAGATGCCGATACTCAGGCCAAATGGTACTTCCAGTTAAAGACAGAGTGGATGAATAGCGCAACTGAAAATCGTCCGTTTCGAAATCCAGTTCCTAAGACAGATCTTAAATGGAAAAGTTAATATTTTCTGTCCTGGTTTTTTTGTTTTCTGTTTCGGTAACTGCCCTGGAAGTGGAATTCATAAAATCTTTTACCTTTCCAGCACCACTGAAAATAAACAAAACCGAAGTTGGTGGACTGTCCGCACTTTATTATGATGCTAACGAAGAACTATTTTTTGCCGGCAGTGATGACCGCGGAAGAAAAGGCGATCCGCGATTTTACAAATTAAAAATGGAAAAGGATTATCAGTTTAAGGTAGTTGAAGAAATAAAAATTGCTGACCTTAAGAAAAGGGGTCATGACAGCAAAGTTTTGGATTTAGAAGCCATGACTATGTTGCCTTGGGGTAATTTTTTATTTTCTAGCGAAGGGGATTTGAACCAAATTCCGCGACTGATGCCTGAATTAATTGAAGTCAAAGTCAGTGGCGAATATATGCGGACTTATGATTTGTCGCCTGAATTTTATCCGGAAAAAATAGGAAAGCAAACCAAGGGACTACAAAATAATGCAGCTATTGAAGGTATG
>JAYSSX010000136.1:0-3560 GCA_043720315.1 Pseudobdellovibrionaceae bacterium
AAACATGAAAAAAGTATTTTTGATTCTATTTATATGGCAATCGGTTTCGATAGCGGCACCGTTTCAGCCAACGGCACAAACACCTTCTTTGGTCGCAAAGGCCCAACAGGCCTATTTGGACGGAGACTTTTCTGTCGCAGTAAACACATTGAAGCAGGCCTACATGGCTTCAGTAAATGACTCAGTTGCGACTAAAAACATTATGCAGCTATACACCAAGATTCGCAGCCAATCGCCAGCTACACGGTTTGATGTCGGTTGGACTTTGCCAGCAGAAATCAAAAGTATGCGAGTTTCTGTCACGCGCAGGTTGGAAAATGGTTTAGTCACTCATCAACTGATCGTATCCGGAGCATTAACGGCCATTGATGACATGGACAACTTCCAAGTTGTCCGCTACCCCGACACTATTGTTTTAGACAAGTCCAAAAAAGTCGGTACATTTCAAGTTTCCGATGATGATGGAACGCCCGGCTATGATTTTCGTTCGCGAGGAACGGCCTTCGACGTTTCTGCAGGGCTGTACTTAATGACCTTTTCTACCAAAGGTGGCGCCCATGTGGATGGCTGGTTTATGTTGGATGAAAATGCAAACTCGACAGCGCAACCACAGATTACCAATTTAGATGACAACCCTGTTTTCAATACAGGAACTCCGATTATGAAGTGGAACGAATTCTTTTCACCGCAGTTCAAAAAAGATATCGAGCACAGAGCCTTAAGTATTTGGATCGGCAAAGCCAATGAAGACAAAGGTGCTTGGAGTTTTTGGTCAGAAAACATGAAAACAACAAGCGCAACTATTGGTTCGAGTTTACAAATTGAAAACGGTTGGGATCATGGCCCTCTAGAAAACGGTGAATACTATGCACTTCTAAATTATATGGAGGCGCAAAGTTTTGGTCCGATTCGTATTGTACGCCGTTCGGGTACGGTAAAATATTTCACAATTAAACGTTAATTACCTGAAGGGCGTTCGCAAGAGAGTGGCCCTTCTTCATTTTGCATGAAGCAAATTACTTCAAGTTAAGAAACCTTAAGCCAATTTTTCCTACGTAAAAAACAATTTCTGAATGAAATCTTTGTAGTCACAAACTTATTTTTATATTCAAGTTGGTTTACTGCAACTTTCGATTCTTTTTTAAAATACCTATTGCGTCCTTTTGAATCCAAGACTACAAATCTTCGCAAGCATAGTCCCCGTTTATGATAAATTCTCAAAAAAACCTGACGTCAGGCCGAGTGGTGTATGAATTTTGAAAACAGCTCTTCTCTGTTACGAAACGAAACTCTCATAAACAATATTTTTATTATTCGAAAAGGAATTATTATTAGCCTTTCAGCGATAGCCGCTGTTTTTGCTATTAATTTTATTCTTACCCACCTCTTCCCGAATTATGTTCCAATGTCGCTTTTCCTGACTGCCGTCGTAATTACAGCTTGGTCGACAGGAGTTCGCAACGGAATCATCGCTGCCGTCATCGGTGCGCTTTTGGAAATGTTCTTTTTTTCTTCTGCCTCCACACCGTTTTCTCACGGTGCGCCCCAAAATCTACGTTTGCTTATCTACTTAATCCAAGGTGTCGTCCTAAGTTATATATGTGGCCAATTTCATTCAGCTCAAACCAAATTGGTTTTCCGAGAAGAACAATTGAATTCAGCCTTACAACGTGAAATGAATCAGCGACTACTGATGCAAAAAACTTTAGATGAACTTCAAAAAAGTGAAGTATTATTAAATCAAGAACGAGAAGTCGCACGCAATGCCAATAGAATTAAAAGTCTTTTCCTAGCACATATGTCGCATGAAATTCGCACACCACTGGGAGCGGTTTTAGGATTCACCGAGCTTCTTAAAGAACCAGATTTGCCACCAGAAAAACGTTTGGACTATCTAAATATAATTGAGCGTACAGGTAACAACTTAAAGGACATTATCAACGATATTTTAGACATTTCTAAAGTCGAAGCGGGCCGTTTTGAAATTAGTACTGAACACTTTTCGTTACGCCAAGTATTGAACGAAGTTTACAGTGTTATGAGTTTAAAGTGCAAAGAGAAAAATATTACACTATCTATAATTCAAATAGGTTATGTTCCCGACTGGATCTGCGCTGACGACAAAAGGATTCGGCAAATTCTATTAAATCTAATCGGAAATGCGGTCAAGTTTACTAATAATGGCAGCGTGAAGGCCACTTACCGGCAGGAAAATGGAATGCTCATTTTTCAAATCATTGATGAAGGGATAGGAATCACTGACGATCAAAAAGAACGACTCTTTGAGAATTTCAATCAAGGGGACAATTCAGTTTGTCGCCAATATGGCGGAACAGGCCTTGGGTTAGCTTTGTCAAAGAAGTTAGCTCTGATGATGGGAGGTGATATCACTCTACTTTCTTCAGAGGTAAACAAAGGATCCGTTTTCGCGTTTAGCACCCAATTTGAAGTTTCTGGCGATGCTGATGTTGCTACTTTGAATACTAGTTTGGACCTGGATACAGAAAAACTTAAAAACAAAAAAGTACTGATCGTTGACGACTCTTTAGATAACCGTTTTCTTTTAGAGAACTATCTTTTAAGAGTCGGATTAGAAGTGTTCACCGCTTCTAACGGCGCCGAAGCTCTGGATAAAATGGAAAAACAGTCCTTTGATATTGTATTTATGGATATGCAAATGCCAGTGATGGATGGTTATACAGCCACGGAAAAATTGCGTGAAAAAGACCAGTCCACTGCAGTTGTTGCAGTGACTGCCGATGCAATGACTAGTGCGAAACGTCGCTGTTTGCAATCAGGATGTAACGGATACATTTCTAAACCGCTATTGCGCGATGATGTTTACCGCGCGCTTAATAATTTTTGCCATTAAATCTTGAAATTCCTCACCGGGAAAACATGCTGCATCTGCGGTAGTCGCATTTTGATTCCTAAATTTAACTATTATTTTCGTGATAGACAATTGACTTTGAACATAGGGGCATTTTTAGCCTCCGTTGTGTAAAGCAATGCATCTTGCGTTGGCAAATAGGAAACGGCTTCTTGCTGAATCAATTTTTTTGTCGGCACTAAGGAATAATCCTTAGGTAAAACTTCCCGATTGATGCCTTTCGTGATATCAAAATTAAATTCGACAATTGTTAAGTAAGTTAAAACTGAAAAACGATTTCCACTGGGGTGAATGTTCAATGATGTCACCAATGCATTTTTACTGTAATCACCTAAGATCGCTTTGAAATCAATTTCACCAATGCGATGTAAGTTTTTAACAGCGACCGAAGTGTCCCACAATTCTGCTGCGGACAACCAAAAAACTTGTGAAACATCAGTTCCGGAAGGTGAGTCTTTGGTGATAATAACCAGGTCACCATTTGGGTGAATGTCGACCGCTTCGACATTGTAGGCTTTTTGATCCGGATATCTGAAGGTTATCGTCGCTAAAATATCGGCAGCACCGCCAAAATTTTTTTTCTCCTTGATTGCGACAATTCTTGAATCTGTCTTTACATGGTTATTATCGCCGGTATCAGCGATAAAAATGCAAGAGTCTAAACCGCAAG
>JAYSSX010000137.1:0-4330 GCA_043720315.1 Pseudobdellovibrionaceae bacterium
TTTCTTACCCAAGTTTTGGAAGTATCAGGGGTAAGATTTAATTCTCTCTGGATATTGCATCTTTCTTAGGGCGCCGGTGGACCCTTCAAGGCGCATAAATTAGTCGCTGACAGGTGTACTGGTTCATGTTTGAATAAGTAATGAGCAACGAAATATTGATCCCATATTGCGCGACCATTTGTTTTGCCTTAGCTATCTTGCATACTTTTTCGGTTAAGTTTTTTCAATCGATGGCCGGGAAATACAAAGAAGGCACGGTTGGAGAAAACTTTTTTCATTTGCTAGGTGAAGTTGAAGTTGTGTTTGGCTTGTGGGCTGGCCTTTTTGTTATTATATTTATGTCTTTAGATGGATTTCGAAATTCCATTTCATATCTTGAAAGTCGAAATTTTACCGAGCCTCTTTTTGTGTTTGTAATTATGACGGTTTGTGCAACCAAACCCATTTTAGTACTTACAGAAAAAATCATCAACTTTTTTAGTCAATTGATACCAGGAAGTAAATCACTACGATTTTACATTGCGACATTAGTGATCGGACCGCTGTTGGGAAGCCTTATTACCGAACCAGCGGCTATGACAGTAACTGCTTTTATTCTGCTTAATAGTTTTTTTAACAAAAGTGTTTCGGATCGCTTTCGGTATGCAACATTGGGATTGTTATTTGTAAATGTTTCGATTGGGGGAACTTTAACGCCATTTGCAGCACCGCCGGTTTTGATGGTTGCGGCTAAATGGAATTGGGATCTTGCTTATATGCTCACCCATTTTGGTTGGAAAGCTTTGGTAGCCATTGCTGTTTCCACAGTTTCCGTCGCTTTATTTTTTAGAAGTGAAATCGGGAAAGTAAATATTCATTCTGATTTGAAAAAGAAATCCCTTCCAATGCCCCTTTGGGTTGTTGCTATACATCTTTTGATTCTCGCCGGTATTGTTGGCAGCTCCCATTATTCAGTTTTGTTTTTTGGTTTATTCTTGCTGTTTCTAGGAGTCGCCACAGTAACCAAGGAGTATCAAACCGATCTTAAGATCCGGGAAGCTTTGTTGGTTGGATTTTTTCTGGCTGGTTTAGTTGTTTTAGGCGGTCTACAGTCTTGGTGGTTGCAGCCTATGATAACGGGATTAAGTGCTGGCACTTTATATTTAGGGGCAGCCGCATTAACAGCAGTCACTGACAATGCAGCGCTGACATACCTTGGCAGTCAGGTGGCCAATCTTGGCGAGTTTTCTAAATACGTTTTAGTAGCCGGAAGTGTGGTTGGTGGTGGTTTAACGGTTATTGCTAATGCTCCGAATCCGGCTGGCTATAGTATTCTTAATTCTAGTTTTGGCCCTCAGGGAATCAGTGCAAAATCATTGTTGTTGGGAGCACTTATCCCGACCTTGATTTCGGGAATTTGTTTTTGGTTTCTTTAACTGCGAAACCGAGTCTCATTCTGAGACGGTGTTGTCGGTTTGTTCGACACCAGCTTAACTTCTGATCAAATTACTCCCGGTAAATTCGATCTCATCCCTGGCACAAGTTGCAATAAGAGATATTGGGGGATCTATGAAAAATCAATATCGAGTAAGAAATGTGTTATCGTCGTTTAGTTTAGTTTTGTTTGCCGCCATTTTAGTGATGGCCTTTCAGAACTGTGGTCGACCGACCGGCTTTGGAGCAGCTATTAATCAATCGACACTTGAAACTGGACTTCCAAGTACGGCAGCAGTCAATCCCACTCCGACTCCTAGCATGACATCAGTTCCTACTTTAAATTCTGGCGCTACTCCGATTCCAGGTTCTTCGGCAACGCCAACTCCAGGATCAACTGCAGCGCCAACACCAGGATCATCTGCAGCGCCAACACCGGTTGTAACTTCACAAGGGTGCCAACCTGACCCAGTTTATACAACTGAATATTTTAGAGGAGCCGTGACCCAACCAGTAATTGTCGTGGCTTCACTATGTAAAGACGGCCCAAGTGTGGCTCGATTTGTAGTGGGTCAAAAAATTTATCTTAAAATCATTCCAAATAATGTAACATCCGGATCGATTTGTATAGCGACCCATAATCATACAAACAACTGTTTGGTGGATACTAATTTTTCACAATTGCCGAATGAATCTTTTGTGTATGATGCTGTTGGTGGTGTTCTCCGCGCTGAAGTGGTTGTTGACTCTTCTTTGGCAGGAAATGGATATATTTTTAGCTTCAAAGGGCCAACTTATAACATGAGCCAAGGCGGCTGGATGATTTATCCAGAAGGAATACCCGCTGATGCGCAAAGTTTTTCTGATGCCGTGGTTTCTTCAAGTGCAGCAGGAAGCCAAGTCAATTCCCTGAAAGTAGGCGATACCGCTTACGTTAGGGTCCCTGCGGATACGAAAGCGCAAATGTTAGCTTGTGTTGAAGATCTATCAAACGATTTAAGTTGCCGCAAGTTGAGTGATTTCGCTGTGCTTGGTGCTGACGCTTCAGTTTCTAGTGGATTTTTAAGAGTCAGTATTCCAATTACTTCGGCCTATGTAGGGCAGAAGTACGTGATTCGCTTTTACGATAATATTAAAAAGCAATATCACGAAACTGCAGCCGTGGTCAGTATCACTAACTAACGAATTGACGAGACTTTCCTTTTGTTCTTTGGAAAACTCATATCCAATCGACTTAAGGCATCGACAGTTAATTTCGAGATTAAATAATTTCTGTACCACTTGTTATTAGATGGGATCACGTGCCAAGCGGCGTGATCTGAATCAGTTTTCTGAAGCATCTTTTCATAAGCTTTCATATATTTGTTCCAGAATTTACGTTCTACGATATCAGCCTCAGAAAATTTCCAGTTTTTCTTATTGTCTTGCAGGCGATCCTTTAATCTTCTTTTCTGCTCGTCCTTGGAAATATGCAAGAACAGCTTTAGGACAACAGTTCCTCGTTCCGTCAGCAATTTTTCAAAGTCGTTAATACGGTCGTAACGACGTTCGAAAAAATCTTTGTGATTTAAAATCCTATCTGGCATTCGCTGCGCTTTTAAATATTCAGGATGCACTTTTACGGTGGTGACTTCTTCGTAGTAAGAGCGATTAAATATAGCGGCAAGTCCGCATGCTGGGGTATTCATGTGGCATCTCCAGATAAAATCATGACGTAATTCTTCTGGGGTGGGCTGCTTAAAAGAATAGACTCGCATTCCCTGTGGATTAGCACTGGAAAAAATATGTCTTACGGCACCATCTTTTCCACTGGTATCTATTCCATGAAGAATGATTAGTAACGAATGTTTGTCGTGCGCAAACATTAGGTAAAGTAAGTCATACATTACTTTTTTTAGATCTTCAGTGGCCTGCTCCGCATCGGACCTAGACTTAAAGTTGCCAATATACGACGGATCGACTTTCGATAAATTGAATTTTCCCATATTTCCTACTTATTATTGAATCTTTCTATTTTAAGATGAGTTCGGCGTTTGTCGACCATTTTCTCTAAGACTCCCATTTGGGCAAAATGTTGGGGTAAAAAAGAACAAAGTTTGCGTATTCTCCAACTTAAAAGATCTGTTAGAGGATTGTAAATTGCATTATTTAAATTTGTAGATCAATGAAGAATCTGCAGAAATGAGAAGCATGAAAAAAGTGGTAAAAAAAACGGCTAAAAAGCCTTTGGTAAAAAGTAAGAAAAAAGTAGATTTTAAGAAAACCCGACATGCATCTGGCCACAAGATTAAACCGGCTACTATAGAGTTAAGTTCTATTCATGGAACAGCGGGCGCGATCATTCCGGTCCCTTCGACTCGACTTTTTACAAATAGTCGAAGAGATGCTAGAATCGCTTTTAATGAAAAAAATAATTAGTGCCGTTCAGCCGTTTGGCCACGTGAAATAAACGAATAATTTTGCGGGCCGGTGGCATTTAAGAAGCCACTAATCGTCCTTAAACATCTGTTATTTAATGAAGAGGACGCCGTTTTATCATACCACCATGAGTGTCTTTAACCGATTGCTGAATGACGAAGGCCTCAGAATCTAACTTTTGAATATCCGAAACTAATTTTCCCACCTCAAGGCGGGTGACTACACAAAATAAAGCTTTACGTTCTTCGGTTGTTTCCCCTGTTTTTCCAAAACCACCTTCGGTTTTGTAAACAGTAACACCACGTTTGAGTTCGTTAATTATAAAGTCTCGAATGAGATCGTAATGAGCCGATACGATGGTAACACCAATGTATTCTTCAATACCGCTAATGACAAAATCAACACTTTTAGATGCTGAAACGTAAGTCAACATCGAGTACATTGCTGTTTCGACATTGATTACGGCAGCGACAACGATAAACAGAAAAATATTAAATAA
>JAYSSX010000138.1:0-7328 GCA_043720315.1 Pseudobdellovibrionaceae bacterium
TCCTCCGGCTAAACAAATATTTTTTACCCCATATTTATGGGACACATGAGTGCAAATATTTAAAACAATTTCTTCAAGAACCGTTTGGATTGATGCCGCAATATCCATATGGATTTGTTTTACGGGGTCCTCGGCTTTTCGAAACGAATTTTCAAACAAATTATTAAATTTCTGATTAGTCATAGTAAGGCCGACACAGAAATCAAAATAATCCATATTTAATTTGAACGAACCGTCTAATTTTACATCAACAATATGCTTTTTAATTTTTTCGACATACACAGGTTTACCATAAGGAGCCAAACCCATTAATTTATATTCGCCTGAATTCACTTTGAAACCGCAATGATAAGTAAAGGCCGAGTAAAGTAATCCTAAACTGTGAGGAAACCTTTGCTCCATCAATTTCTTTATCGAATTATCTCTACCATGATAAACTGTGGTCGTGTCCCATTCTCCAACTCCATCCATAGTTAATATAATCGCTTCGTTAAAGGGAGATGGGTAAAAAGCACTGGCTGCATGACTTTGGTGGTGCTCCGAAAATAAAAGAGCATCGGAAGTGGCTTTGGAAAAGCCAATCTGATGTAAATTTTCCTTAATCATTTTTTTCTGAAAAATTTTTTCGTTTAACCATATTGGAATTGCTTTAGAGAAAGAAATAAATCCTTTAGGGGCAAACTGAATATAGGTTTCTAATAAACGTTCGAACTTAATAAATGGCTTTTCGTAAAAAACAATAGAATCAATTTGATCAACTGAAATGCCGGCAGCCTTTATACAAAATAGAATAGAATTTTTTGGGAAAGAAGAATCGTTTTTTATACGAGTCAATCTTTCCTCTTGGCAGGCAGCAATAATGTTTCCATCATGTATTAATGTAGCCGCGCTATCATGATAGTAAGCAGATATGCCTAAAATATACATTAGAACAAACTATAGATAAATGGGGTCACTGCTGATCCATTTGTAAACACAATCAGTAATCCCAACAAAATAAAGACCAGCAGAATGGGCAACAACCAAAATTTCTTTCGTGTAATAAAAAAGCGATAAAATTCTTTAACTAATTCCATATACATCCTAAAACTGATCTTTAATTGTACTTCTCGGTAGTTCCGAATCTATCCAATAACTTTTATTATGAAAGTTTAAAGCCAACAGATCTGGTTTAAATAATCTGATAATAAGCGCCATCGGAGAAAAAAATAAGTAATACAATATGAATAAAAATACCGGGCTTAAAAATTTTGACAATAAATAACTTAACTTATTCCAAAATGCATTTATACCAGTTAACAAAGATGGCCTTTTCCAGGTAATCACAGCCAAAACAACGGCAAATAACAAAAAGACCAGCCAAAGGGAGAAAGAAGCTCTTTTTATTAGAGCTAAAAGGAAAAAAATTATTGAAAAGGTTCTGCCAAAAGTCTGGTCAGAAGCCTTTTTAAAATAGTCTTTAGTAAATAGGTTTTCATGAAAATCACTGGTATTTTTTTTCATTTTATTAGCTCTCAATTTAAGCACTTTTTAACCAGATTAAAAAGGAATTTCTTATTTCTTATTGTCTTTGCCGCCCGTGAAGTGAAATAATCATTCCTTAACGCTACAGATTCCATCTTCCGAAAGCAGGAGACTTCCTATGTTATGTGCATGTGATTCAAATAAAAATTACGATGACTGTTGTAAGCTCTATATTGACGACGGTCAGCTTCCTGACACTGCCGAAAAATTAATGCGTTCGCGATATACTGCTTTTACACAAGCAAATATTGAATATTTGAAAAAGACGCTAGCACCAGAATCCAGAAAAGATTTTGACCCAAAAGCTACTAAAGAATGGGCTGAGAAATCGAAATGGAAAGGCCTAAAAATTATATCTACGACAAAAGGTGGCCCTGAGGACAATAAAGGGGTCGTAGAGTTTATGGCGACCTATGAACTGAATCGGGAAGCTATTGATCATCATGAAGTCTCTGACTTCAGAAAAGACGAAACCGGCCGCTGGTTTTTCGTTGACGGCGAATCACACCTTCATAAAGAAGGCGAAGACCATCACCATCATCATCAAAAGCCCCAAACTGTTGTTCGAGAAGAACCTAAAATCGGCAGAAACGATCCCTGCCCTTGCGGTAGCGGCAAAAAATATAAAAAATGTCATGGAAGTGAGTAGAGTTTATTTCCTCATTTTCGTCTGCGCAATGTGCCTGTATCTAGCCCCTCGAGCAGACGCGGCGTCAGTCAGAAGTAATTTTATGTTTTCGGCAATTACCTCTGACGTTTCGATTCGAAATAACACTTCGGTGTTATTTGGAAATAAAACAATATCCGTAGGACCTTTTTTTCAATACGAAATGGCTCACAGTTATGCAAAAGACCAGGCCTTTGGTGTCAGCCTAAGAACCGGAGAAAAATTCATCTATGAATTAGGTGCAGGATCTTATCAAAAAACTTTTGAAAATATAAATGGCACCGGCAGTTTAATCTTTTTTCTTTTTGGAGCAAAGTTGAATTCAATTTTGCAAGTTTCAATATTAACGATTAACAAAGAAATTGCGGGCGGTGATCTTGAAAAAAGATCGCTATTTGACATTTATCCATCACTTGGTATTGATTGGGCTTTTTAAAAATTTTAATTTTTATTTTATTTTTTTCTCATTTAGATGCCAAAGCGGCTGTTATTGAAGGTACTTTTGCAGCCTCTTCAGCAAGGTATAAAGAATCAGGTGAAAATACTTGGGGAATCTCATCCCGCCTTCGATATCGTAACTTTGGAAGTGGCGCTGCGACCGATGGCTATTTCGTTATGGGCGACTTTCCTGGCTACAGTCCACTTCTAGGGCACCTAAGTGTTGGTTATGGGTTTTCCACTTCAGGCAATTCCAGTTATGATTTAGGGTTGGGAATTTCCTATTCCACCATCTGGAGTTTAGGTGCAGTGATATCCGTTGGTCAGTCCTTCGAATTAGGATCTGGATTTTATGGCTCGTTTCCTATCATTTTGTATACTAATCTTGGACTCCAATTTACCCCATTCATCGGTTGGAAATTCTAAATGAAAATTCTTAATTTTAAATTCATTTTATCTATATGCTTAACTTGGCAACTTACATCTTGCGGTAATGGAAGTGACATCATTACTCAATCTGGAGAGTGCGATCTTTACACACCTTCCGCTGAGTCAATATACAAGTTGCCGTTTTATGCCGGAGAATCACACGAAGTTTCGCAGGGAAATTGCTCTTCAGTTAGTCATTTTGGAAGTCAAAGATATGCTTATGACATTGTGATGGACATTGGAAACAGTGTGGTAGCTGTACGAGACGGCATAGTCACTGAAGTTGAAGAAAGTTTTAGCGACGGAAATGGCTGCCCTGATGATAATCACGTTTATATCAAACACAGCGACGGAACGGTGGCAACGTATGTACACTTGACCAACAACGGCGTATTAGTCAGTGTCGGTGACTCGGTCACCCAGGGAAACCTCATTGCCCATTCTGGAAACACGGGATGTTCCGGTGGACCACATTTGCATTTTGCGGTTTTTGAAAACGAAGATAGAACTAAATCAGTGCCGGTCTCTTTTAACAACACCACTTCACATCTTCGTGGTTTAAAAACAGGATCAAAGTATAAAGCTCTTTAATTCTTCGAACAAAATACAGCCACAGAAAGACTTATAATTTTCCGCTTTGAATATATCTCTCTAAATCTGTAGCACCGCCAATTAGGACACCTTTGTGGTAAACTTGAGGGAAGGTGGGCCAGCCACTCCATAACTTAATGGCAAGCCTTTGTCTCCACTTTGACAGATAACTTCCGTATTCTAGATACTGATACGTGAGCTTTTTTTCATCTAAAATTCTTTTTGCTTTTTTAACAACTGGGTTTTGCCCCATACCGACGATCACTAAGTCGTTCGACTTAATCGCTGACTCTACTTCTTGTACAATACTGGCGTGAAAACTGTTAATAGCACTAATCGCACCTGCATCAACTTTACTTTGATCTAATATCTTTCTCATTCTAAACCTGTCTTTCAATTAATTTTTTATAAACGCTATTTTCATTTTTAATTAGTTCTTCGTGTTTACCCATTTCAACGATTTCGCCCTGATTCATCACCAAAATCAAGTCAGCATTTTTAATCGTTGCCAACCGATGTGCAATCACTAAAGTCGTTCGTCCCTGCATCAACTTATGCAAAGCATCTTGAACTAGGGCTTCGCTTTCCGTATCCAAAGCACTCGTTGCTTCATCCAATATTAAAATTTTAGGATCTTTTAAGATGGCGCGGGCAATAGCAACACGTTGCTTTTGTCCGCCAGACAACTGGATACCCCTTTCACCTACTAAGGTTTTGTAACCTTCGGGGAAATTTTTGATAAAAATTTCGGCATTGGCTTCCTTTGCGGCTTTTTCAACTTCGGAAAATCCGGCTTTCTGATTGCCATATAAAATATTTTCTTCAATTGTCGCCGAAATTAAAATCGGCTCTTGCGCTACAACTCCAATTTGCTGGCGTAACCAATTAGGTTCGAGCTCTTTAATATTTGTTCCATCTAAAAAGATACTTCCACTTTGCGGGTCATACATTCGAGCCAGTAAACTAGCAATGGAACTTTTTCCACTACCTGATTGACCGACCAGGGCCATGGTCATTCCTGGTTTTAAAGTGAATTTAACTTTCTTGAGAACTTCTATGTCTGATCTGGTAGGGTAAGAAAATTTCACATCATCGAATTTGATTTCACCCTTTACATTTTCTAACTGTCGCCCTTCCTTCAATGCCACTTCAGGTTTTTTATCTAGTATATCAAAAACTCTTTTTGCAGCGCCAACGGCGGCCATAAGATCACCCCAAAGCCCTCCTAATGCGCCTACTGAAAAAGCTAAAATAAATAGGTAAATTAAGAACTGAGTCAATTCACCTATGGTTAATTCATTAAGGACAACTTGACGTCCACCGTACCAAATCACACCCGAAACGGCTGTGAATCCAATAAAAAAAGCCAAATTCATAAACTGGGTAATTTGCCAGATTCTTTCTTTCGCTGTATCTAAACTTCGACTTAAAGCTGAATCGTATCGCTTCTTTTCAAATTCTTCTTGCGCAAAACTTCTGACAGTTCTTAATCCCGATAATGTCTCTTCAGAAACATTAGCGGCTTCGCCCAAAGCTTCTTGAGTTCGCCTAGAGAAGGTCCTGATTTTTTTTCCAAAAAATGCAATCCCCACTGCTACCGGAGGAACGACTACTAATATGGATAATGCTAACTTCGGAGAAGTATAAATCATCATTGCCAAACCGCCGATGGCGCCTGCGATATTTCTTAATCCCATTGATATATTAACGCTGACAGCATTTTGCAGAACGGTAGCGTCTGACGAGAGACGACTCATCAAATCGCCAGTCCGGTTTTTATCAAAGAAGGCTACTTCTTGATCTAAAATATGGGCATAAAGTTGACCGCGCAACCGCAAAACAATTCTTTCCCCCGAAAGTGTAAAAAGATAATATCTAAACGATGAAGCGATTCCGGAAACGATAAAAGCGATCCAAATAATCAAGGCCGCTTCATTTACTTTATCAATATTTTTTACTGAAATAGCCTGATCTAAAATCCCTCGAACCATTTGTGGGTAAACCAGATTGGCAGAGCTGCCAATGATTAAAAATAGCGTCCCCCAAATAAGC
Source organism: Pseudobdellovibrionaceae bacterium (assembly GCA_043720315.1). Taxonomy (GTDB): domain Bacteria; phylum Bdellovibrionota; class Bdellovibrionia; order Bdellovibrionales; family Bdellovibrionaceae; genus JAYSSX01. Next base: position 5,702 of record JAYSSX010000138.1, read on the forward strand.
GTGCGAGTTTCAAGTTTTGCCAATTTAAATATCCGTAAACTAATTTTGTCATCCATTTGAACACCATAAAATAAGATGCCACCCTTGGGTAGGATCTTATTAAAAAGGGGGACTCCTTTTTATCTTAGATCGGGCCGGATGGACCCCAGATAAGAATTAAATTTAATTTAAGAATTCGACCTTACCTGACTATTTAAAGCATACACTTTTCGAAAAGTTGTACTGTTACCTTGTGATTTTCGCTCGCCGGTAACCGTTAACTTGCCATCGATAACTTCGACTTGAAGGTCTTCTTTACGAATTCCAGGCAAATCAATACTTACTAAAAAGGCCTTTTCTCTGTCTTGCGACTCGCTGCTTGGAATAAAGGATTTATCTTATTGTTCTCTCTGAAAATAGTCTTTATTTAGGTTTGCAAAAACATCATCAAAATCATGCCATAAGCCATGATTAAAGCCTCTATTTGTTATACTTGTAGTTAAAAAAGGAATTACATTTCTCATAAAACCTCCTCATAAATAGTTTAACTTCTTAACTCAAATCTTTATTTGGAAATTAAATTGTCAATGCCCGTGCTTTTTAGTTGTTTTTTGCCATACTAATAGCCTAAGTTCGGCTTTACTAACCAGGAGATTATATCTATGAATTTATTAGGAACTATTTTTTTATTAATTTTAGGTGTTTCTGCGCTGGCGGAAGACGCATCCTTAAAGATTGCCATTGTTCAAGAATGGGAAAACTTTAATCCAGTTACTTACCAATTGGCCGCAAATGAATCATTAAATCCTCTAATTTCTAGAAATATGGCGTCGCGTGATGCGCAGGGATTAGTTATTCCTGACGTAGCCAAGAAGATTCCCGTTTTAAAAAATAAAAAAGCGACATGGAATATTAAACCGGCCGCAAAATGGGCGGATGGAACCGACTTAACTTGTGCTGACTGGGAGTTAGGTTGGAAAGTAGGAGGCGATAATAACGTTTCTGTTTCGGCAAGAAATTTTTATACTAAAATTACTAAAATTGAGTGGAAATCAGACTCTCCAAAAAAGTGCGAAGTCACTTACGCTACGGAAGATTGGTCATATGATCGAGATCTGCCGCCATTTTTACCGAAACACCTAGAACAAAAAGTTTTCGATCTGAACAAAGGCACATCAGAGGGATATAACAAAAATACCTTATTTATTAAAGATCCAACGAATCCAGGATTATATAATGGTCCATACCGTATTTCAGAATTTAAATTATCCAGCCATATTATCTTGGTACCGAACGAACATTTTATGGGAACTAAACCCGAGATTCAAAAAATTATTGTAAAGCACATTCCGGACGCTAGCTCATTGAAGGCACAGCTGGCTACTGGAGAAGTTAATATGATTGACGGAGTTGGTTTTCCTCCCGATACCGCAATCATTTTTGACGAGGACTTCAGTAAGCAAAATAAACCTTTTAAAGTCCGCTTTGTTGATTCTTTTTTGTTTCAAGGAATGTTTTTGAATTTAGAAAAACCTATCCTTAAGGATATCCAGGTAAGAAAAGCACTTTCAATGGCAGTAAATAAACAAATGATTAGCGAATCCTTCTTCAGAGGGAAGCTGCCTCCGGCTGAAGCGATTTTACCTCG
>JAYSSX010000139.1:0-2826 GCA_043720315.1 Pseudobdellovibrionaceae bacterium
GGAATGGCTTTTTCCCAAAGTACTTTCGGAACAGTTCCAAACATAGCTCCGCCATCCAAACCAAAAATTCCTGTAGGCACAGGGCAAATTTCATAGTCACCAATTTTTAGATTTAATTTTTCCATTCAGGATTCTCCGTTTGCGCAAAGGCATGAGGATTAATACTGGAAACCCATTGCTTATAACTTTTGTATACTAATGCAATTTCTGCGGGAGGATGAACGGGGCCGACGTGAATTTTTAGCACTCCAGGTTTAGCAAAAATGGCGCCTTTGGGCCAAAGTTCATTGTTACCTTCCAGATACAAAAATAGAATAGGTGTTTTCGTTTGTTCCGCAAATAAACTGACTCCACGTTTGAAGTCATTGATTTTACCATCCTTACTGCGGGTGCCTTCAGGGAAAAGAATGAGCCAGATTCTTTCCAGCGACGATAGCAGTCGAAGGATCAGCTGGATGGCCTCGCCTTTGCTATCTTTGCGATCAATAGGTATCGCCCCTAAGCAATGTTTGGAGAAAAAAGTAAATAAGGGATTAGTGAAAAAATAATCCTTCGCCGCAGCAATGTACAAATCATTCCAATAAAAAACCGGAATAGAGGCTGCAATCGAAATAGCGTCAAGATGACTGGCATGATTGGAAATGACCAGGAGGCGCGGATACTCCTTGTAAACCGGGGCATAGTCGCCGATGACCTTAAGACGAATGTAAAACTGAAAAAAGAAATATCTTAGAAAAATAGCCCAAATGTACTTAATTAATTTGCTGGTGAAATCGAAGTGTCTGGTAAACAATGGCAAATGCCGTAGATAATCCGGTAACTTGGTCCACTGTTCGTTTTCGTAATCCCAGTCTTTCATTTTTACCTGCTAGTGACTGTAAATCTCGATTATTTTTGTAACATAGTAATAAAACGGTGCGACAAAAATCATTCGGTCCATTCGATGCAAAAAATCCCCACGTCCTAAAATAAAACCACTGACAGATTTCACTCCGGCATCTCTTCTTATCACTGTCATAATCATATCGCCAATTAATCCGCCAAGGCTGGCGACTAATCCAGAGGTTAACCAATAGATCTCCGCATTATCCGGCAAAAGGTGTCGCATGGCATAGGCAACGGAGATCGTAAGAACTATTGAGACCAAAGTGCTTTCAACGGTTCGTTTAAAATCAATCTTGTCGAATAGTTTTACCTTTCCGATAAATCGGTGGATGGCGATATTAGTATTGTCGCAAAATTCGGTCATAATGATAAGGTACATCACTTGATAAATACCTTTTTGAAAATTCAGAATCATTGCCAAATGCATAAACGACCAGCCTAAAAATACAAAGGCAAGATTGGTAATCGAAATGTACTGAATCATTCGTTTGTAATTATTTCTAAATAAAGGAACCAAACAGCAGATTCCCAAAACAATCATCGGTGCTAAGTTAAAAAGATCTTCGCGATTTTCGTGCGCACAATATCCAAGAAAAATAATTCCCAGATAACAGATAAATACAAAATAGCTGCGATGAAACATTCCCATCAATTGAAAAAATGTTTTTGCGCCAAACAAAGCAATTAAAGTAACAAAAATAATGGGCCAAGGTGAAGGTAGGCCCAAAACCAAAAATAAAAAGGGCGCCGCGATCATCCAGCTTTTTGCCGAGGCCCAAGCTACGATAAAGTAATAATTTCTCTTACGTAAAAAATAAACAAGAATTCCTGATATAAATAAAAACAACAAAACAATTAATGCAGTTTCCCTATATATCGGCGAGTCCCAGGATCCGTTCATTCCAGCTCCAAATGATGATCTTTTAATTTCTTATAAAAATTACTCTTAGAAATCTGCAAGGATTCACAGATTAATTCAACTGTTTTAAGCTGTTTTATTTTACTTGTTAAAAAAAACTTTTCAAATTCGTTACCTGCCTGCTCAAGAGTCATTTTTGACTGCAGTAGGCCATGAAATGAACTTTTCTCTTGATAGCTTAAGATGGGTTCTACATCGACAGCTCGGATTGCAGGCAAAGGAGTGGTTAAGACCAATTGTTCGATTACTCTTTTAAGTTCCCGGACATTTCCTGTCCAATGATAATTTTTTAAGAGATTCACCGCCTCAGGAAGGAAGTACTTCTTTCCGCTCCCGCCTAATTTTTTTAAAAAGTAGGGGATTAGGCGATCGATGTCTTCGATACGATCATTTAATTTTGGCAGGTCGATCTTAACACCGCTAATTCGAAAATAAAGATCTTCACGGAACAAGCCTTCTTCGCACATTTGTTTTAAATTTTTATTGGTCGCTGCAATGACTCGAGTGCTGACTATAGTGCTGTCTTTTGCGCCTACTTTGCGCACTTCTCCAGTCTCTAAAAAGCGCAGTAATTTTGGTTGCTGATTTAATGGCATGGCCTCGATTTCGTCTAAAAATAGGTCGCCCCCATGAGCGGCTTCGAGCAAGCCTACTTTTAAACTTTCGGCTCCGGTAAAGGCTCCCTTGGTGTGGCCAAAAAATTCGCTTTCAAATAAATTGTCAGGTACGCTGGCTAAGTTGACAGTGATGGCATGCCGGTTCAGTTCTTGGCGATTTAGTAAATTAAAGACCACTTCCTTTCCTGTCCCGGTGTCGCCTGCAATCAGTAAGGGGCCCTTGCTATTTTTTAATTCAGCAATTTTTTTTTGGATAGCGACAGCTGCGGACGAATCTCCAACCCAGTACACTTCATTATGCTGAAAATTTTCATAATTCCGAATTTGCCAATAAGCTTCAATTTTTTCCAAATTTTCAACGATCTCATCAGTAGACAATGGTTTCGCCAAAAACTTGCTGGCGCC
>JAYSSX010000140.1:0-4733 GCA_043720315.1 Pseudobdellovibrionaceae bacterium
GAGTCGTAAAAAAGGCCGAATTATTTATATGCTTAATCAAAGTATGGTTGGTGGTCAGGCCTTAGACACGGGATTATCCAGTCGATCGGCACTGATTAGTTTAACTAAAGGACTTTCGCAGCAATTGAGTGATCAACCCATGACCTTTAATGTTCTTAGTTTAGGTGCTACTGAAGAATTTCTTTTGGGTCACTACCCCGATGCTGGATCTATCAAAGTCGCTTTGGAAAAACATCGTGCCATTTGCCCGGCATCCAAAATATCAGAGCCGGAAAAAATTGCCCAGGCCATTACATTTTTGGCTAGTGCCGCCGGGTCTGCGATTAATGGCCAGGTCATTGAAGTTTAACTTGCTTGGCTTTCGTGTGAAGTTGATGGAGTCGGTGATTGCCGGTGCGGTTTAGCGCTGAGGGCGTTGGTGAAGTTTTAATAAAATCAATCGGTCCGTTAGTAAGAGCTCGGTTTGATGGAAATTAAGTTGGCGATTTACAAAATCGGGAAAGTGATCAATTCACCTGTTCGCAAAACCGGAATCGTAATTGCTTTTGATCATAGCTTGTTTTTTTCGGAATCACTTGAAAAGTGCCTGACTCTCTTTCATTCTTAGACATGTATTCACAGAGAATTTGAAAACCTTTGCCCCAATTTACAATGCGACTCCAAGGTCTGTGATCAAAAATCCTTTTCAGTTTAATTCCAATTTGATTTGAAAAGTATAGGGTAAGCTTTGACGTAATTTCTCGAATAAACCCTACGTACGAACCGCGGTCTTTCATTTTTATAACTGTATGAACATGAGTGTGATTTAAAACAAGGTGATACATCTGAACATTGTATTTTGCGGCTGTATGTAAAATCAGAATCTTTAATTTTTTGTCTTTTGGATTAAAGAACGCAGGAATTCGTTCGTTCAATCGTAAAACTAAGTGAATGGGTTTGTTGAATTCAAGCGGCCGTATTGCTTTTCTTTTATTATAAAGTCTAATTCCACCAAATTCATTTTTCATTGAAGGAATATATCATATGGTTTTTTCATAAATTGTTTTCTTGTATCATCTTGATTTTAAATCAAATTTTAAATGCGCTGGACCCTTCGCCCTTAAGAGATTTCGCAGAAAACTAAATTTTCAAAAAAGTCTCTATTTTGATAGCATAAATCTAATTCAAAAGATAAAAGTCTTGCAAAAAAACTCGTCAATATTTTTTTATATGAACGTCGTATCGACAGCTATTGTCAAAATTAGTTAATAAAAGTTATTTGCGAATTGGCTTACTCCCCATTTTTGCTTTCGAAAAAATTAACTTATGTTTGAGAACTACTTTGATTTCGTGAACGTCACGAAAATTTCTGTAGCGGCCCAGAAGGGGTTTTCGAAGAATTTCCACTTCGTAAGAATCGCCGAAAACTTCTATGCTGTGAATAGCCTTTGCAGAATCATTCCCTAAACGAATATCTCCACAGCAAACCTGTTAGGGTCTTCAAAGCAAATCATGTATTCTTTTTGAATTATGATTTTTATTCCGCGCGCGGAAAGCGACGAAGCAAATTCTACCAAACTGGCTTCGTCTTTACCTTGGAATGCAATATGGTTTAGTCCTGCGGCCTGCCGATTATTAGCGATAGCCTGAAATTCAGGGGTCACACGAACGAAAACTAAATAAGTTCCATTTGCATGAGCATAACTGATACCATCTTCCCATTTTTGAAATTCTGTAAAGGCCAGCTTAGAAAGGAACCAGCCCCAAAATTCTTTAGTGGTTTCCAAATCATTCACATAATATTCAACGTGATGAAGTTGTCCGAATTGCATAATTCTCCCAGGGAAGGATATAGAGATTAATAATAGCTAATGTATAAATTTGACTTCAATTTGGTAAAGTTTAATCGGCACAGCAGTTTTTGTGGACAATTATGTCTCGAACTTTGTATTTGCTATTCAGCCTAAAAACGATTTGCCAAGTTTCATCTTTTGGAAGCTGATCTTTTTGAATTAGGTATGCAGGGTAAATATCAATAAAATAGAATCCATCTGTAGATCCAAATAATTCACGAATCTCTTCTACAGATTTTCCAATATAAGACTTATCTGTCATAATGTTAAAAGCCATATTAGCACGATTTTCTATTTTGGTATTTTTGAACTTTGCTAAATCAACAGATTGCTGTCCCCATCGTTTTTTGACTTTTGTTGCAGAAAGGGTTTCGCCTCTCCAGAACGGACCTGCCCAAACTGCGGCCACTATTAAAAAAATAGCAGAAATGAGAAATGTTCGTGTTTTTTTCATGGTTTCACCTACGGCTTGCTAAATCTTGATTTTAGAATGACAAGTGCTTTAGATTCTAATTTTTTTTGAAACTCATCGGCGACTAGTTCATTTGTCAATTGTACATTTGATGATTTTAATTTTTGATAAGTGATTAGTCCAAGACGATTATTTGATAGGTCCATCGCACGTTCAGCTGCAGGTTCGTGAGGATTATTTTCATGTGCATTGAGCATAGACTCTGCAAAATCTGGATCTATATTTTTAGACATTAAAATAGCCCAAACAAAGTGCCTGCAAGCATCACTTTCTTCGTTTGTCCTACTATCTGAATATTGTGTTAAACAAATTTTTTCAGCATCCCAGCTAAGTTTGTAAGATTGAACACATTTGAGTGGTGAACTGTCACATAGCTTTATTTCGTCATCGGTCAATCCGTATGTTTTAAGCAACGAATATTCAGTTGAAAAATCTGTTGATTTGCAAAGGTCTTTACAGTCATTTCTGCAAATGAATGTGCTCATATCAATTTTGCCGACTTCGCAGCTAGAAAGGCATTTTTCACCTTTAGGAATTTTTATTTTATCGAACCAAGAAATGCATTCTGGGCTAGCAGCCATGCTGGGGAGATAAAAGTTCAATAAAATAAGTAACAAAAAGTATTTTTTGCACATTTGTATAGAGTAGCACTAATTTTTAGGCTGTCAAAAAGTCTATTTTAGACAGGTCGCTTGTCCTACAACTTATGAGTGTTTAAAAATTTTTCGGCTTCTAAGTATTTTTCAGGCGCTACGTAAAGACGATCTATGATACGAGTGCCCTCATAACGGCTAAAAATCTGAGTGGAATCGCTGATAGGTACAGGACTGTCCGATCTATCGTACTGGTCCAATACGTAAATTTGCAAAGCCTTATCTTCATCAGATATCGAGTGATATTTTGATAATCGAGCTGACGAGCTGGCCCAGATGACATCAAATCCTTCAGTCTGCAAAGCCGATCTAATTTTTTCAGGACGATCGGTTTCACCTGTAGTATGTAATTCAACTAGAACCTTATAGGGTTTACGAAAAGCAATTCGTTGAGCCCATTCATTTTTAGAATTCGCCAAATGTTCATGTAGACGGTAATCGTGATAGTGAGTGTACTCGTTAATATCACTAGGTAAACTAAATGTACAATCTTTCGAAGTTAAATAACGATTTAACATTTCTTCGTATACGATACTTTTGTGATGGAAATAAACCATCAAATGCATGTGATGACGAGAAATTAAAAAATCATCAAACGTATAAAGAGCGCGGCGATTCAATGCCAAGTAAAGTTGATTTTCCTTTTCGTAAAAAGTCAGATTATTTAAAATCCAATGTAAATCTACTTTGCCATAATTAGTTCCACAAAAATAAGAGTCTCGTTCTAAGTAATCCATTCGATCGACATCTAGTTCGGAAGAAACCAGCTGTGATAAAATCGGACGCATGTTTTTTCCGTTTTCGATAAAAAAATCATCAGGGGATTTCAAAGTTTTATCAATCAAGCACGCAATATGAATTGGTGAAAAATCAGGAAATGATTTTTGTAGAATTCCGGTAAGGGGCGAATCGGTTATGTATTTGATCGTATAATCTTCGTGATTGGCCCGGATACTCACGGACTCATTTTTCAAGTGGTACAGCGAATTTCTTTGTTGATAAACTTTAACGTTCAGTTCTCTTAAGGGCGGCATTACCTCTTCAGTGGTGTGACTTAAGGGACCATGCCCTACATCATGCAACATAGCCGCTAATTTAAAGCAGCTGCGCAATTGGCGTTTTCGGGTTTCAGAAGTAAATGCAAAAGTCTTAAAGGTTAAATCAAAAGCCAAACCGGCGAGGTGGCTGACACCAATAGAATGTAAATAGCGATTATGGGTTGCGCCAGGAAAACTTATTTCTGAAAAACCCAGTTGTTTAATAGCTCTTAACCGCTGGAATTCAGTTGAATTTATGACGGCTTCTTCGTTTTCGGTAAGGCTGATGGATCCATGTACAGGGTCGCGTATTTCCATGCCGCCAAAATACACAGGCTGAATTCATTTTGCATTAAAAATATTTACAGCGAATAGAGTCTTGGACCATGCTTCGCTTTTCAGGAAAAAAACATCTGGCTGGTCGCATTAAGTACTGGATTGATAAAAATGATCAAGTTGGTTTTCTGATGTCCTTTTAGCTAAAATGAAGATACAAATCTTCACTCTTCTTTATAAAGGATTATTTATGAAGCAATACCACGAACTCATGAAGCATGTTTTGTCTAACGGAACTCCAAAAGGGGATCGCACAGGCACGGGAACAATCAGTTCTTTCGGTTATCAAATGCGATTCAATTTGATGGATGGGTTCCCCTTATTGACGACTAAGAAATTACATTTGCGTTCCATCATTCACGAGCTGTTATGGTTTTTAAAAGGTGAAACAAACATTCAATAT
>JAYSSX010000141.1:0-1986 GCA_043720315.1 Pseudobdellovibrionaceae bacterium
CTCGAGAATTGGTCCTCATCCGACACGGAGAAAGTTCTTGGAATAAAGAAAATCGGTTTACTGGTTGGAAAGATGTGGATCTTTCGGAAACAGGGCTCAACGAAGCTGAAGAAGCAGGCAATACTTTAAAACATCTGGGTTTTAAGTTCGATCATGCTTACTCGTCAGTTCTAAAAAGGGCAATGCGCACACTTTGGATCATTCAAGATCAAATGGACTGTCTATGGCTACCAGTGACAAGAAGTTGGCGCCTAAATGAGAGGCACTATGGCGACTTGCAAGGGTTAGATAAGGCCGAAACCGCAGCGAAACATGGCGAAGAACAAGTTAAAATTTGGCGCCGAAGTTATGACACCCCTCCGCCATTGTTGGGCTTTGATGATCCACGCCATCCTCGATTTGACGAAAGATATAAAAACGAAGATCCCCGGATTTTACCTTGCGGTGAATCTTTGAAGGATACGGTTGATCGATTTTTACCTTTTTGGGAAAGCGATTTGAACCCTGCTTTAAAACAAAATAAAAAGATTTTAATCGCAGCGCATGGGAATTCAATCCGCGCACTAATTCAACATTTGGAAAAACTTTCGGCGTCTGAAATTATGGAAGTCAATATTCCCACCGGAATTCCGCTACTTTACCAGCTCGATGCAAATGGAAAAGTTCTCGGTAAAAAATACTTGGGCGATGAAGCGACGGTCAAGGCCGCCATAGACAAAGTGGCCGGCCAAGGAAAAGCAAAAAAATAAATGAAAACGTCTGCGGCAAACACATTATTTTACAACATTGGTCAGCTGCTAACTTTGCAAAGGTGCTTTAAAAAGCAAGGCCGCTTGATTAATGAATCTGATTTAGATTTTATTTCAGATGCGTATTTAGTTATTTCTAAAGGCAAAATAGTTTGGTTGGGCAGTAAAGCCGAATATAAAAAAGTTAATTTAAAAATTTCTAAAAAAGTAGATTTAGGTGGCCGTAACGTTTTGCCTGCTTTTGTGGAAAGCCATACGCATACGATCTTTGCTGGCGATAGGGCCGACGAATTCGAAATGCGACAGCAGGGAGCCAGTTATCAAGAAATTGCCTCTGCCGGCGGTGGTATTCAGTCAACGATGAAAAAAACGCGCGCGATTTCTGAAAAAAAATTGATTAAAGAAACCGAAGAAAAAATTAAAAAGTTTATTCGTCAAGGTGTCGGAACTTTGGAAATTAAAACTGGTTATGGTTTGACCTTGGAAGAAGAAACTAAACTATTAAAACTCATTTATAAGATAAGAAAAATGTCTCCCATTTTCATTCAGCCCACGTTTTTAGGTGCTCATGCCGTAGCTCCCGAATATGGAAATGCGGTAACTGCCTTACAGAAATTATCTGCGGGTTGGAAAGAGCTGGCTAAATTTAAGCCTAAGCCGATTATTGATATTTTTATCGACAAAGGTTTTTTTGAACCTGAAGAAAGTTATGAGTATTTGAAAAATGGCAAAGATTTAGGTTTTCCGATTGCTGTTCACGCCAATCAGTTGAGCGAAGGTAAAGCTTGCGAAGTAGCGGTCAAGTTGGGGGCTTTGTCCTCAGGACATCTTATTAAACTATCCGATCAACAAATTTCTTTGTTAGCGAAGTCAGAAGTGACTTGTAGTCTTTTGCCGGCTGCTGATCTTTATTTGAAATGTGACTATCCTCCGGCAAGAAAACTTTTAGATCAAGGTGCCAGAGTGGCATTGGCCACTGATTTTAATCCTGGCAGCTCTCCGACACAAGATTTGGCTTTGGTGGGTGTGTTAGCTCGTTTGAAAATGAAAATGTCTTTGCCTGAGGTTATCTGCGCTTACACTGTCGGTGCGGCTTATGCTTTGGGGCTTGAGAAACAAAAAGGTCATCTCGATATTTCTATGGATGCTGATTTTGTAGTCACTTCTAAAAATTGGAAAGAGCTGTTTTATTGTGCAGGTGACATGTTCATTGAAGATATGTTTGTTTCAGGCCTTA
>JAYSSX010000142.1:0-1728 GCA_043720315.1 Pseudobdellovibrionaceae bacterium
TATTTGCCGAAATTGTGTGATTCTGTCCAGCCACGATCATCTTTGATTGTGCAAAATGGTCCATCAGTTCTAAGCTGAAAACTTTCCGGGCAAGGCCAAACTGTTGATCATTCACCACCGTTAAGGTCACCGTGATTGATTTCATAAAACAAATCAATATCTAGGTCTTGAGAAATTGTATTGTCGTTGTGCTGATTTGTTTTCGTGAAGTTGAAACTGTAAAACTTCTATTCAAAGGATTTTTTTAAGCTTTGAAGCGTAGATATTCAAGCCACGTGGCTGGCGCAGTATCCCGCGGGCATTCATGCTCAAAAACAGGAAGCCACGTTGGCATGCGCGGTGGTTTCAAGAGCGGCATTTTTGCTTTTTCAGGAGTGCGATTGGCTTTTTTCTGATTACAATGACGACAAGCTGTGACAACATTAGTCCACGTTTTGGGTCCGTTTTGCGAAGCCGGTAAAACATGATCGATCGTTAATTCTTTAGCAGACATTTTCACAGCACAATACTGACAAGTGTGATGATCGCGGATGTAAACATTTTCTCGGCAGAATCGAACTCCATCAATGCGTTTTGGTTTTATGTAGCTTTTAAGACGTAATACACTTGGAAGCGTAAAACTTGTGCTTACAGATCTAACCTGGGCAGCATGGTATTCCAGGACTTCAACTTTTTCCTGAAACCACATCACTAAAGCTTTTTGCCAAGATATAATACGTAATGGTTCGTAGCTTGAATTGAGAACCAGTGCCTTAAGAGAAGCACCTACAAAAGCGGTTGTACCATTTTGGACACCAGCAATTCCCATAACTTAAGTATATGTGAGTTACATTCAGAGGCAATATTGAAAAGTTTTATAGCACAAATAAGACGCTTTTTCGCTTGCCCAGATCGAATAAAGCGGTTAACTAGGTACCACAATTCTCTTAACGTGTATCGGAGCCCGACCAATGTCTAGTCAGCAAAACCCGCCAGGAGTGCACATCTTCGGGCAAACTCGTGTGATCGCCTTTAATTATATTTTAAAAAATTCTAAGACCGGTGAAATGCTTGATGCATCTGAACCGAATCAGCCCATGCCTTTCCTTGAAGGAAAAATGCAGATCATTCCAAAACTTGAAGAAGTTTTAGTAAAAATGACTGAAGGCGAAAAGAAAAAAGTAGAACTTACGGCGACTGATGCTTACGGCGATTTCAGTGATAAAATGGTCATGGAAGTTGAGCGTAAAGAATTAGTTCACTTAAATGTTGAAGTTGGTGCGCATGTTCAATTGCAACTTGGTGAACAAGCACGGGTTGTTCGCGTTGTTAAAATGAATGACACTCACGTTACTTTAGATGGAAATCACCCATTAGCTGGCGTTGATTTATCTTTTGACGTGGAAGTGGTTATGGTTCGAGCAGCCACGGCTGAAGAACTGCAGCATGGACATGCTCACGGTCTTCATGGGCACGCCCATCATTAACACGCGCGCACATCGCCACTTAGTTTAAGTGGTGAACGTCTGGCCTTACTTCGGGATTTCGTAACAAAGTCCCAGGCCGATCAGAGGGTTTTTATAAAAAAAACTCTACTTTAGACGAGGTGCATGGAAACTTTATTGAGTTCCCAAAATGAAGTATTAAAATAGTTGTAAGTGTAATTATCCCGATCCTGTTATCCGTTTGGTTTCTGGTTCCGGGGTTACTCAAACAAATGCCCGGAGGAATTCATGGCAAAGAAAATTT
>JAYSSX010000143.1:0-4272 GCA_043720315.1 Pseudobdellovibrionaceae bacterium
CCTAATAGTTGTCATCGTATCGTTCGCGAACTTTATCCCAGTTTGTTTTGCCACCGCTGCCAGTTAGCGGACCTGCAGCTGAATCATTGGCCACGTTCCTCATGGGATCATTTTTTTCGCCTGGTAGAAAATTTTTGTATTGTGATTGCATTGCTTCTTCGGACGAAGATCTTCCTCCTCCGCGCGATCCTCCACCACCACCATAATCGCCACCTAAAATGTTAGTGTTAATTCCTTTCTTTTGAGCAGCATCTTTTTTAGCAGCGCCACCAGCAGAACCTAATCCGCCGTCGATGCCTTTACCGCCGCCGCTGGCTGAACCGCCGCCACCGCTGCCACTAGATCCCGCTGGTAAGTTTCCGCTATCGCCGCCGCCGCCGAAGTCACCGCCACCACCACCATTTTCTGTTTTATTACTGGTAGTCGTAGAACTATTATTTGAAGAATGATCGGCACTTGATGAGGCCGAACTTTTATATCCGTCACAACCGGTCGCTCGCGGAGTCTTTTCACAGATACATTGGGCCAAAGTCGCATTAGCAACTATCTTACAATCCACAGGCGTCGGGGAGGGAGATAACTTAGTATTACAAGTATCTGCCGCTTGCGATTGAATCACTAATCCTAAAATTCCAGCTGCACCTGCTGTTAATTGTGCAGAATAAGAATTACAAGTTTTTTGTAACGTCGCAGTGCAAGCTTTGGCTTTAACCAATCCGGCATTTTCTGTAGTCAACCTAGTAATTTCAGCCTGAGCTGCAGCCGCAGTAGCCGGGCTTGCTACATTGGCAGCAATAGGTTCTTGAGTTTTAATTTCGGCCAAATTAGCGGCTTTCTTTGCAGCGATGTGTTCAATTACTGTAGAACAGTTCGAATCACACAAGGCGTGTGCGCCACCGCAGGCTAAATTGAATGCACTAATTACATTTCTGGCTGTATCCATAGCTTTAGCAAAACCCGAACACGCGTCTGCAGGTGAAGCCATTTTCACGGCACTTAATACCGAACCCACAACAGTCATTCCGGTTTTAATAGAAGGCGAAGTGCCTTCAAAACACATATTACTTGCAATAGACGCCTTCCCCATACAGGCTTTTAGCTCGGCATCGATTTCTGGATTTGAAGCCGGCAAACTGGTACAAGCCGCAGAGGCTTCTGCGTATGTTTTTACTGCGTAAGCAGAATTGCAAATAAGTAAAGAATTGATAAGAACAAAAACAAAAGTCAGCTTTTGTAAAGACATTTTTACCCCATCACCCTGTATACAGTGTATCGGCAAAAAGTCGTATTATCTAGAGACAATTTGTTTCGTCTCATAATGAGACACGCCTAAAGAAACAAACGTATTAGGAAACCTATTAGGGAGGTGGATTGCTGATTCTTCCGTTTTTGCCCAAGCCACCAATTTCCATTTCGCTCTTCAAAAAATCTTCGCTGACTAACTTTACTGAATAACCTGTACGACCACCTGCCATACAGTTTCCAGTTGTCGCTTTTGTATACGGCTCATCAGGTTTCACGGGGAAATCGCATTTTCCAAACCGGGTAGGATCTAAAGAATAGTCTTCAGGATTTTTTCCTTCCCAAGAAGTGAGTAGTTGGTATGGTTCTAAAACAAAATAAAGCAGTTTCGTTTTTACATCAAATATCTTTTTAATATCGTCTGCAGCAGTTGCGACTTGTTCTTTAATGGTAAATTCTCTGAGTCTTTTTTCCGGAGAATTAATTCGCATACCTAAATCACCGCGAATATTAAATGGAATAGTTGGACCCAACTTTCCATTAATAATTTTTTGCATGTAGTTGCGATAAAAATCTGGATCGATGGAATAATAAGTCATATCAAACTGATCTGGCGCCAATGCTGCAATTTCGGTATCACGGAACGAAGGGGCAACATTAGCTGTAGAATCCCAAGCCAACATATCTCCGTTGGTTCCCTTGGCTCCCAAGTCTTCATTAGGATCTAAAATATGATTCCACCAAGCGATGTTAATTTGGCCACGGGTATGAATGGCTTTACCCATTTGTCCCATCGTCATAGAAGAAGAAATTCCAACTTCATCACCTACATACCTTGCATGATTAGGAACTAATGTTGGGTCATTAGGATTATTGTACATCACACCTGGAAATACTCGCGGTGGTAACAAGGGATCCAACTTTTTTACGCTGTCAGAATTGGATTGCCCTTGTGACCAGGTTTCACCGTACCAGGGACCTATCCGTCCACCAAAAGGTTTCGCATAGGCTTTGGCTTCCAAGGTGATACTCCCAGCCGGCGAAAAGGGAATGCTAGGTTGCGATTTTACTTTTACTCCGACGTAGGCCATACACCATGGATTCTTTTCGAAACCGACTGAAGACTTATATAGTCTTTGTGCCGGAACGTTTCCATCGGGTTCATCGATATAATTTTTCAATAGATTGATTAAATCTGCGCCAATCAAATTTTGATATGTCGGCAAACTGGCCGAACCTGTTATATTCATCCATTTTGGCGCGATGCCGATACTGCCACTACCCGTACAGGCATTATCAATATAAGAATACAGAGGAAACACATTAATTTCTGCCAGCCATTTTGGCGGTTCGAACTCTCCTCCAGAAATTCCACAATTGTCATCACCCAAGGAATTAAAGAAAGCAAAACTGGTCGCGGCTCCGCCTGACGGTGCTCCCGGAGCTGCTGGTGTTGATGATGATTGAAGCAGTTGACGTAAACTGGTTTCATTTGCGGAAGTGAGATTTTTCTTAAAAGTCTTTTTAACGCCTTCTAAAACCGACTCACCATCAAGATCGATAAAATCAGTTGGTGATTTACTGAGGTTATTTGCCAACATATAGATCATTTTTTTTCTATTGGCGATATCCATTTTATAAGCGGTAATAAACCGCGCAAGCTGCAGCCAGTTCAAAGCGCTGACTCGTTTACAATCATTAACTGCTGAATTAATTAGGTTCTGCGATGCCGCTATGATTGGCCCAGTGAAATTAACGAAAAACAGCGAACTAGATAAGCTGGGTCGGCTGGGTAATGTAATACTATATCCGGAAAGATCCTTACAGTAAGTTGTAGTTGGCGTAACGATATTAAATGGCGGGTAAGAAGAACAAAAAGTCGGAGTCATCGTCGAATCAACATCCAGATTTGCTGAAGGTCTTAAGGTTTGAGACCCAACGTCAAAGGGATGCCTATTTACATCGCCTGCAGTTCCAATTTGTCGATAGCGGAACGTTAACAGTTTATAGCTCTGCTTGATTTGATAGTTAACATGAGCAATGGCATTCAACATTTCAGCTTGTTTGGCGGCGCCATAGTAAGCGGCAAGATCGGCCGAATTTTGTAAATTAATTTTATGATGCACGACCAGACCTACATTAATTACCATCGCGAAAAAAACAAAGAGAACTTGAAACACCAATGCCACAAAGATGGCGACCTGACCTTTTTCATTAGAAAAATAATTTCGAACTTGCAGTGGTTTTCTAATATGCATGAACAGTTATTTTCTACTGAAAATTCAGGACTTGGAAGTCTTTGACATAAATAAAAGACAACGACAGACTTTAATCTGAAACTTCGCACGAGAGGCTGGACAATGGTCTACTTAAAATATGTATTTTTATTCCTGTATTTATTCTGCTCAAAAAGTTTTGCTGATGTAACAATTTTGTTTGATGGATACTCAAAAGTACTTTCGGGATCAGTTCATATTGGTTACGTCGTGAACCGGTATGAATTTGACAATAAAAAAAATCAATTCATCTCTACCTATTTTATTAAGACAAACGAATTAGGCGGAAATTTAACTGAAAGCCTAAAGGCCTATGCAACGAAAGATATGAAACCTATTTCCTATCAATATACAACTTTACTTGGAAAACAAACTAAAACAGTTGATGCAAAATTTGAGAAAAATAAAATTTTGGCCACAATCACTGACGGAACAAAGATAGAAAAAGTTAATAAGGTGATGGATAAAGGTGTCTTTCTAAGCACTTTTCTTGCTTACACAATGTTAAAAAGCCCAAAGGGATTCCAAGTTGATACTCAATACAACTATGAGGCCGTTGCCGAAGAAGACGCCCTAATTACTAAAGGTATCGCCATTATCAAAGGTCAAGAGATGTATAATGGAAACAAAGTGTATAAGGTCATTAATGAATTTAAAGACTCAAAATTTGTTTCCTACGTGAATGAAAGAGGTGAGGTTTACGCGACTAAATCACCGGCGCAATCTATTTCAACAGAATTGGTAGCCCAACCTT
>JAYSSX010000144.1:0-3287 GCA_043720315.1 Pseudobdellovibrionaceae bacterium
GTATTCTTTACCAGATCTGAGCACTCCAAAAAGAATCGAAGCAAGGTTTCCGGTCTTTCCCTGATCAACATCAAAACTCAAAGCATCAACACTTTTTTGTACCACTTCAAAATTACATAACCCCTCGTCGATTAGTTTTTGTAGGTTGTTTTGAGAAATTCCAAAACGTGCTAGATTTATTGGCAGGCATAATTCTGCTGAAATATTAGCGCCTCCTGTATTAGTAGTTATATTATTTAAATCATTACTACTACTATAAGGGGACTTTGTTCTGGGTTCTGTTCTGGGTTGCGTACTTAGTTTGTTCTGCATTTGTTCTGCATTTGTACTTAGTTTGTTCTCAGTTTCAAATTGGAAAAGCTCTTTATAAACTGTATCTGGAAGCGAATAACGGGTCCAGCCACCACGCCCTTCTTTTGATTCAAACTTAGCAAGAACACCTTTTGATATTAGACGTCTAGTCGTCACCTGAACTACGGCTGTACTGGCTTTGGAGCTTGACGCTAAAAATTCTAAAGAAATTTTATCGGTTATCTTTTCTCCATTAATTCTGCAAAATCGGTAAATTATTTCGATAATTTTTTTTTGCAAACCAACGAGTTGAGAAAATGACGAATTTGTTCTTAGTTTGTTTGTAGTTTGTTCTGAATTTGTTCTTAGTTCTGTTCTGGGTTGCGTACTTAGTTTGTTCTTAGTTTCTGCAATTTCAACATGTTCTGTTCTTAGTTTGTTTGTAGTTTGTTCTGAATTTGTTCTTAGTTCTGTTCTGGGTTGCGTACTTAGTTTGTTCTTAGTTTGTTCTAAGTTTAAATCCTCATTTAAAGGCATTTTATTGAAATTTTTTAATTCTCTTCCGGCTTCTTGCACATGATGACTACTTAAATCAGGGGCCATATCACCGCCAAATAGAGCTTCGAGCATAAGTTCTTTTTTATTCTTAGCCATTTATCTCTCGTTCTAATATTGGTGATAGGCTTTCTGTCTTAATGGCTTCTAAGATAGATTTACAAAATTTTAAATAATCCTCGGTCGCCTTAAACGGTGATTTTTCAGTTCCATAAACCACAGATCGCTGTACTTGCGCTTTTCTAAATGATGAGTTTAGGCGAATTGGATCGAGTATTTTTGTGCCTTTTACCTGGGTAGGTAAAGCTTCAAAGACTGCTCTGCTGATAGATTGTCTTGGATCATACATTGTTGGCAAAATGCCAAGTAATACAGGTTTATCTGTGCGCATATTTCTTTTAATTACCGACAAGCTTTCTTTTGTGTAATTCACAGAAGGAATACAGTAATCATCCATATTTGCAGGTGTAATTAAATAGTCAGAGGCCATAATTCCATTAATTGAGTTTAAATTTAAAGATGGTGGGCAATCTAAAATCACATAATCGTATAATTTGTGAATTGCGCATTCTTCCATTCTAACTCTAAGTAAGTTTTCTCGTCCTGGTTGATTAGATGCTTTGGCGTCGAAGGCATTCATTTTTGATGATGATGGCATTATATCAATGGATACGGGCTTTCCATCAATATTAACAGTTGTTGGATATAGGCAAGACTCTAAGCTATCACCAAAAATAAAATCATATGAATCACCGCGCTCAAGTTTCATGCGAAAATAGGTCTTTAATGAATACTGACCGTCGAGATCAATTAACAAAACTTTCGATTTATGGTTAATGTACTTTAAACCAAATGCCAAATGAACAGAGGTAGTAGTTTTAGCCACACCACCCTTTGAATTATAAACGCAAAAAATTTTCATAAATTCCTCTAAATAAATGATGGGCAGTAATTAATTTTGATTCAATATGAAAATTTTAATTAGCCAGCGCGTTATATCAACCTTTTCGGGGCTTGCCTGGTTGACAAATAGTGCCATATATGGCACTATTTGTATAGATGCAACTTCGTATAGAGCGTACACCTGAATTTAATGAATGGTTTGATGGCCTAACTCTGAAAGAAAGTTGATTCTCGAATACAAAGAATCAGAGACCATTCTCATTTCGGAGACGCTAAAAGTCTTGGCGATGGTCTCGCAGAATTGAAATGGAAAAGCGGCAAGAGAGTTTATTTTGCCAAGACTGGGCCTGTTATAATTTTACTTTTAAATGGAGGACTAAAAAATGCTCAAAAAAAAGATATCCAAAAAGCACGAATTCTCCTTGAACGATATGCAAACAGTGAGCTTAAAAAGCCGTAAGGGGATTACAGATTTTAACCCTGATGCCAGACTGAAAAACCGTGAACTAGTAGCAAAGGCCCTATGGGAATGCTTAGTAAGCAATGATGTTGATGCATTCAAAGAAATCTTAAAGAGTCACCTAGAGGTTGCTAATAAAGATGATCTTGCAAAAAAAGCTGGAATTCCGAGACGTACTTTGTTTCGAATGCTTTCACCAGAAGGAAATCCTACGTTAGAGAATTTAGGCAAAATTATTCATGAGTTATGTGCCTAGCTAGCGTTGATGAGTGAGTGGCTTTGTAAGAAGCTTTTTTTCTGACGTACTTTCGAAATATTAACAGCGTGTTGCAGGTTCAACCAAAACTTAGCGCTCATAGAAAAAGTGGTTGCGAACTTAACCGCAATGGTAAATAGGGTCGAATAATTCACCAAAGTGTGAAAAGCGGCTCCAGATAGTTCATTATTTTTTGATTCCGACTGTGTCAGCCATTTTAATAGCTTCATAAAGATCATCTTTTTTTATTAAACTTTTAAAATCCATCATCCTATCAATCTGACATCTTGGAAATTTATGAAAAAATTCTGACGAAAACATCGGAAAATTATTTTGCTGAATATCCAAAATTTCCATTCCCACGACGAACGGACATTTTGGATTATCGTAAATTATCCCGCTTTGATCTGCCAGCTGGTCTAGGCACGCGCTCAAAATTTCTTTTAAAAATAATTTATTTCTTTCTGTGCAGCCCAGTCGAGAATGACTTGCAACTTGAAAAAAGGCGTAGGCAAGCATGCATTCTGACCAGCTGACATCGGTGTTTGTTTCCAGTGTCTTTGAATACCACTGAAGGATATTGTCCATGTCTTTGTTAAAGTAGCCATCCTTCTGATCTAACGACTGCGGGCGACCTTGATCATAAGCAGCATTAATATATATTGAATGAATAACTTCATCTTCGATTGAGGATTCGTCCATGTAAGTCAAAAAGCCATGATCAAATAATCCAGGATCTTTTTTTTGACGATTAGGTTCAAGCGCTGAAGGAATATATTTGATTACGCCATCCGATTTGAACGTATAATAATCTCCACCGGC
>JAYSSX010000145.1:0-8148 GCA_043720315.1 Pseudobdellovibrionaceae bacterium
TATTTGCATTATAAATTTAGTAAAGTTTTTAAGGCTCGTCCAAGAAGTCCCTAATGAAATATTTATATGAAAATCAAAAACTTATGCCAGCCAAAACAAATTAAACGGCAAAAAAAAAGAACTCAGAAACAGATTACTACTCTGACCAAAAGCCAATAACATTGCCACTTAAATCACGAATTGTAACAATATTAATCTAACATCTTCAAATCTTAGTTTAAGTCATATTTATACTGTTATATTGGCACTTATTGAAAAAGGTGGCGAGGTCTATACTAATGCCGTTAGTTCAAATACAGCGCGCTCCAAAAAGATGGGGCTCAATTAGCAAGCGGCACATCCATTGCAATTAGCAAAGTTATGAAAATGCCTGTGATTGCTGATAGCTATAGTAAGGGTTTGGCTGCCGTTATCTTGTCGATTATTTTGACAACGAGTGGCCCATTGGCGGCCGAGCAATCTTCACTCTCTAAACTAGTTTGCAGCGATGTTGGCACCCCCAGTAATCCGAAAGCCGCAGTCGAGTCCTGGATGTCTAAAACGCTGGGTCAAAAAATCAGCTGGGAAACCACATTGTCATCCAGCCAGATCGACCGAATAGATTTAGTCGCGTTCGACAAAATGGGGATTCAGCCCGCAAATCTGCAGAGCCTTTTTGCCGAAGTTAAAGCCGATCTAGCTCAAGCAATTCAGCGCGAACCTCGTATCTCGGCTAATGAGAAAGCAAGACTGCAGAATGAAATTAAAGAGGTTGAGTTCAAAACGGCATCCGATTTAATAAAAGAAAAATTGATTAACAAAACTCACTACATCGCATCATGTTCTTACGCCGGAACTGACGTGAATGCCTCCGTAAATTACGCGATGGACGGAGTGCAAGCTCTTGTGTTTATTTGCCCGGGAACCTTAGTGTGGGGCGCGATTATTGGAGCAGCGAAATTTGAAAGTTATTATCGTCGTACGATGGCCCATGAACTGGGCCACTTTATCGCGGCAAGCTATTACGAAAGCGATTCTAAATTTGCGGGGCTTTACGATGGATTTCTGTCGTGCATCGGCGCTAAACTTGGTATCAATAAGTTCGACCGTCCTATGAAGTCAGAGTATACCGCAGATTATTGGGGCTCAGCCGCAAGCGCTGTGTATTTTGAGCGTGTTAATGCAGACCAAAGTTTTTTCAAACAGTTTAGCGTAGCTTCCTTTTCTGACCACAAAGGTAAAACGTGCTCCGCAGAAAAAAGCGAAAACAGCGCTTACGCGACTTCAAGCCAACGCATTAATATTCTGTGGGGAAATAATCCATACATTCACAGGATATTCGGCAATAAAGATTCGCCTGAGCCATGTGGAATTTAAATTTAAGAACAGTCAACAGCCGGCCGCTAAGATCGTAATGAATCGCGGGCCGCAAAAATCTGTATTTCGCCTAGTTTTATAAATCGTTCGCCGTTTGCTTGATCTGGTTATTTACTACTTAAGTGCTCGACGTACTTCAGACATAAGCTATCTCTTCTTTTTTGCAGCCGCTAAATCGTCTGATCTGCGTGTTCTTGAGCAACTTTTAACGGAAAGAAATCCATTCGCTTTGGCAATGTTGTCTTATAAATATTGGCCATCAAAATTCATTATTGTCTCTGATTTGAGAATGGCACTTGTTTCATAGGCAGGCCGGATGTGATCGGGAGGAATTATTTCAGATTGGATGCATTAGCCCAGTTCAGATTCGATGACAGCAGACGTCGTTACTTTCTGTTAACAGCCTGACTGAAATTCTTGTACGGCTCTGTCGGTTTGGCCGCTGGCGCACTCGTAAGTACATTGCTATTTGATCCTGATCAAAAAATCGAATCTCTCAACCAGGAAAATCAAAAACTAAAATCAGAACTCAATCAAATCAATAATCCCCTGCCTGAGTTTAGCTCTACTGCTTTTTTAAATTCAAAAATTCCCGATAAATACAAAAACCTAATCAGTCCCGGAGAATGGCGAGTCTACAAACTCGATCAATGGGTTGAGGACGGCGAAAACCGGATGCTCCATCAAGATAAAATGATGGAGTTGATACCTCCGACATTTAGCCCAACTAATAAATAGAATTACAAAAGGAGAAAATAAATGAAAAAAATAAATTACTTTACAACACAAGCTAGCTTTATAGGGTCCCAGATTCCACCAACTAAAGATATTTTATTAACACATTCATCTTGGCTTACAGATCTCCAGCAAAGATTCTGGGCATCAGGTTCATTAATTCGACATACTTTATCTGTTTTATCCCAACATCCTCCGCGATCAATACAGGTGTCGACTTCATTAAAATACCAATCGAAAATTGGTTTCACAGAGAAAACAACTACAGATATTACCGCGAATCCAATCAAAACTTTCTTCATATTCATTGGACGTAAGATTAAAAAAGCATTTCAGAGCTGTCTAGTTATATCTTCGAATGTAGCTCAGCATAATCCATACGAAGCCCTCTTTCGAGCTGGGCGATGTCTAGCCCGCAAAGTATCTTTGCTAGGCTTTTCCGCTTTCTGCGCCTTCGCCATTGTACAAAGCTTCGCTTTCACCGCTGACGCTCGAGACTTAGTAGACGCAGCTCAAACTGCACAAACAATGTTTAATAGAATCGGCATTGCTGCGATCAGCATAGGAATTACTTTGGGCGGAATCCTGTTTGCTTTAGGTGCTGCGCAAATAGGACGAATGCTCCTTATAAGTGGAGCAATAGGTGCCGTCGCAATTCTCGGAGCTCCAGCAATTATAAACTTGTTAGGACGAGTTTTCGGAGCCGGCCTATGAAATCAACTCCTTCAAGAATCCTCAACGAAAAATCAAACGTTTTAGGATTTACAATAGTTGACCTGGTAGTACTTGGTTACGCACTCATTTTCGTTCACAAAATACTTGAGCCTTTTAGCCTCGCTCCACTTTCTTTCATTATCATTTTTATCTTAGCTTTAATACTTATGAACATTCGCTCCAAATCCAGAGCAAAAACTATTCGAGACTTTATCGGATTTAAATTTAGAAAAAGCCTCCACTTGAAACGACAAGTATCATGATACCAACATTAAAACAATTTCGTAACGTTGAAAACCTAACCATCTTTGAAACAACTTGTGCAAAGATAGGTGCGGGATTCTCCATCGAGCCGTGTGACTTAGAGACTGAAGCTACAAATTGCTACTATGAAAAACTATTAGCTGTCCTAAACCAATTGAGTCCACAAATTTTATGCAGAATAAAACTAAATGTAACTGAAAAAACAGAATTCAGCGGAAACAGGAGTGATTCATTAGCTTATTTAGGAGCAACCACCAAAACCGTGAATCTTTTTATAGAGCTGGAATCCGAACCTGAAATTGTACGTTCATTAAAAGGGCTCTTAAGCTTAAACTCTGAGCCGGATCTAAAAGCGATTCTTGAAACCTACAATCTACTCGCTTCCAGCGGACTTAATATTAAACCACTGACCGAAAGCGAGGTGGGAACTTTTTTTCTCGACCCAAAGCTCAATTGGAAAAAATGTGACAATTCTGTAACCGAAGGCACCTCACATTTTGGAGTAATCTGACTCTATAAACTAAGTCCCAATGAAATTAGCGAATCCACTTTAGCCGAAGCCATTTTGAAATTGCCCAAACCTTTTGAGATTCACATAAGTTTTAAAGCAATCAATTCATCAAAGATGAAACTTGAACTCGAAACCAAGCTTCGACAAAGCAAAACAGGAGATCATCCAGACCAAAAATCCATCAGGGAATCCACCGAAAACCTGATGAAAACCAATTTCATTTCAGATGACCGATTTTTTGAATTTGAATTTTTAGTAGTTCTTAACCGCTCAAACTTAACTCAATTGAATACTGATCTAAAATTAGCCAACCAAGCTTTAAACACTTTGGCTTATTTCAGAGTCGAAACTTTTGGTGCAGGATCTAGTTTTCTAGCAACCCTACCCGGCAACCACCAACATGTAACTCTAAAAGAAACTGCAAAGACCCTCTCTTTGCTTTTCCCCCTTTATCATTTTGGAGAAACTAAACTACGTTCAGATTCCCAGATAAAATCTAATCTCTTACCTCTCCACCGTAAAGATCACTCTATTTTCAACTTTGACTTATTCTCTCAAGATAAAAACGTCTTTAATTCACTGATCATCGGAACCAGCGGAAAAGGTAAAAGTGTGTTAACGGGCCTTCTAACTCAAAGTCTACTAAATGATCCCAATGTCGAAATCATCAAAGTCGATGTGGGTGGCTCACACTCCAAAGAATGTGAATTATTAGGTGGTCGAGAATACATTGTTCAGCTGAGCCTTCCCACGGGAATAAACCCCTTTGAAATCTTAAATTATCCTGAAATTTGTGACAGCGAGAAAATCTCAATCCTATCAAGATTTCTGATCGTACTGATCCAAGAAGAAATCGAAACGTTTACGACAAAGGAATTACGATCAAATGTGGAAGCAAGTCTTGCGAGCTACCTGACCGAATTCAGCGAGCCAACTCTTCAGGACTTTTACAATAAGCAAAAAAACTTTCCAAGAAAGAACTTACTTAGCCGCTGGGTTCACGGCGGAGTCTTTCAAAACGTATTTGCTAAGAACTTAAATAGCACGCAAGAAAACTGCAAATTAAAATATTATAACTTTTCTCAAGTCTTCCAGGCCTCAGACCCAGAATTTACTAAAGCCCTCATTGCAGCAGTCTTGACCGAGTTTAATAGGTCCACATTGCTGAACATAAATAAAAGAATAGTACTTATTTGTGATGAAACCCCGTTTTTTATAAAGTCATGTTTTGATTTCTTTAAGTTTACCACGGCCAACGTTCGAAAGTTTGGCCACGCTGTAATTCTCATCTCTCAACTCTCGACCGACTTAATTGTTAATGGTGACACTGGAATCATTGAAAACTCTCCGACCAGGTTTCTTTTCTCTTCGGACGGCGAACTAGAAGCTTTCAAAGCGCGTTTCAATCTCTCAGATCAAGACATGAAAACCTTACTTAATCTAAAATCAATTCCAGGAATAAAGTCCGACGTAATCTTGCAGGAAAATGGAATAGCAAAGCAATTGCAAATTTTAATAACCAAAAACGAGTACTGGCAACTGACCAGCACAAAATCTGACAATGTAAAACTAGAAAAGTTGAGAGGTGCCGTTCCCGAACTTTCTTTAGATGAGGCTATAAAATGCTTATCCGCAATTTAATTATCTCTAATTCTATAATTATAGCAGTTCTTACTTTCTCAAACATCGCGCATGCCTTTGATCCCTTTACTATTATGACAAGTACTAATTCTTTAACTCAATTTATGAATAAAGCTGACGAAACGGCGAACATTGGATTCGCACTTACAGATCTACTCAGTGAACTAGGTGTCGACTCCTCAGAAAACGAAAAAACAATTCAAAACAGAATGGACGAACTCAACCAAGTCTACTCAAAAGCCCAAGACCTTGACTATTTAAACTCAGACATTAGAAGTAGCCTTGAATACGACCTAAAACACGGAAAAAGCATTACCCAAAAGCTCTCGGCCCTCAGAAACGCTATTCGAGCCTCAAAACAAATTGCGACTATTATGGGATTTCGACCAAAGGCCGCTGAAAATGCGACTCGTATACAAGAAATAAAAATCAACTCCATGATATTAGAAGAACTTCAAGCCATCCACACTGAACAGTACTTAGCCTATTTAGAAAACTCAGAAGCAAAACAAAAGCGTGAAATCTTTTTAGCCGAGCTCTTGCAAAACTCAAAAGGTAATTACAAAGTAGGCCGCATCCAGTTAAATCCAAAACCGAGGCCCAATAAATGACAAGCTTCTTACCGATCTCCGATTTAGTCCTAAATAGCAGTCTACAACTTTTTACAAGAGTGGCGAATATTATTTCCTCACTGGTCGGGCTCTTATTTATCGTTCGAACCGTACTTCTATTAATTCAAATTTCACCTGCCCAAGATTATTTTGAATTACTTTCTGACCTTCTTTTATACTTTATAGCCATTTCCCTATTCCCAATGCTTTTAAAAATCGAGATCACGACCGTTGCAGACCTTGCGGGTAAAATTTCATTCCTAAATCAAGACGCTTACGCTCAAACCGAATTCCAAACCTTCTTTGAAAAACTACTTTCTGATTACCCCGTATTCCAAATCATCGGAAAAATTGGATTCTTGATCATTGCAAGTCTTGCGCAAGCCATCTTTAGTGCTCTCACAGCAATGTTTATAGCCGCTAGCCCCATTTACATATTTATGAGCACACTTTTAAAATTTAGAGGCGGCCTAAGCCAATTACTTGGAATTTTCATTTCACTTAGTCTTTGGCCGGTCATGTGGAACATCTTAGCTCAACTATCAAAGATCATTGCAACTGGGATCACAAATTCCCCCATCCAAAGTGTGACGTTTTACTTGGTGATCAGCGTTTTACAATTTCTTTCACCACTTTTTACTTATTCATTAATTAAAAACATGCAGGCAGAAACCGGAATTTCAAAAATTACTAAAGCCATCTCACTCGCAAAAGGAATATAGAATGTTTTTCAAATCAAAACTCTACCGAGAAGAAATCAAACATTGGTGGCTACTGACGGCTCTTTTTATCTGGGCAATGCTTGCGACCTTCACGGCACTAAAACCAAATAAAACACTATTACTAGCTCTTGATGAATCCGGAACAAGACTTATCACAGACTCTCAAGATAAATTCATACGATTAGAACTTAAAAACTTCATCACTCAGTTTTTAAATAACTATTACACCTTCAATGAACTCACATTTCAAAACCAGATTTCAAATGCTACTGATCTTATGTCCAAGGACCTTTGGGACAGAGAAAAAGAAAAACTCTCTCTACTTTTTGAAAAACTAAAAGCCGATCCCATTTCCCAGTTCGTGCAAATCGAGTCCATTGACCAAATTGATGAATCAAATTTAGAAATCACTTCAAGTATTACACTTAACTCACGCATGAGTTCAAAAATTATAAAGATTAAAACAAAACTCCAAGTCTCAAAAATTAAAAGATCAGAATCAAACCCCTGGGGCTTTGAAGTAACGGAGCTGACAGATGTTGTTCTTTAGTCTTTTCTTAGTACAATTTAATCTTTGGGCTTCGCCACCTAGAATATCTTCAGAAAACTTTGATTTATCAACGACAAAGACCGTCTACCTAAAACCCGGCCTTATCTCCATTCTACAATTTCCAATAAACATCACTGAAGTTAAAGTGGGAAACCCAGGCTCACTAAAAGCACTTCTGTCTCCTACCAACACTAAAGAACTAACCCTATTCTTTAAAAATTCTAGATCTGTCCCAACCAATCTTATTATCAGGGCTGAAAAAAGAATTTTTGTTTTTGATATCATTCCCTCTAATCAATTTCACCAGGACTATATAAAAATTCAAGCGAGCTTCAACTTTCCCTCGCAAAATAACTCTACAACCTTAATTGATTCTTCCTCTACAAAAGCTGCCCACCCGACAAAACTACAACTCTTAGAAAAGTCTGAATTATGATCATAGCAATCCTATTAACAACTTTTATGTTACACGCAAAAACGAATTTGTTTACGGCCCCCACACCAACACCCACACCAGTTCAAACTAAGCCATCCAAGGTTCAACCCCTTCCCCCACCTGATTCCTTAAATATTCAAAAATCTGCCACCCTCCCCATTGAATATTTCAGGAATAAAGACAGAATTAGTATCGAAGAAAGCCCTATCATTACTCCGGCGGCACCTCAGAAGCTCACCTACGCTAAAATTAAAGTAACAGATGTAGTTCAAGCAGAAATTCAAGAATCTCTCTTTGCCTTCTATGACTCTAAAGTCCCGGTCAGAGCTATCATCAAATCAAAAGATCTTCGAGACTGCATTTTACTTGGCGAAGCAACTCTCGAGAAAAACTCAAAACGAATCCTAATTAATTTTAAGAAGGTACGTACTGCTAATAATGAGCTCTATGTCTTGGCAGCCGTAGGCTTAGACTCTCAAGGAATACTGGGAATTGAAGGCAAACTCATTTCAAACGAAGGAAAGTTTTTTACAGCGGAAATGATCACGGCCCTCGCTGAAGGCTACCTTGATAGCACCATCGAAAGAAAAGAAAACATTTTAGGTAAC
>JAYSSX010000146.1:0-8780 GCA_043720315.1 Pseudobdellovibrionaceae bacterium
TTAAGGCCTGAAGTCTTTCGCCAAAAGTTCGAGCTTTATTTAAATCCAATAAGGCACGCTGCAATTTATGCGAAACCTCAATTGGTAAATCACTGTTGGTGTCTACACCGCCAGCGATCCCGATATCAATGGCTCCTGTGTGCGCCTTCATGGCGATTTGCCAAGCCGTCTCTAATCCAGTTCCACAGGCCCTTTGAACATTATATCCCGGCGAATCAGGATGAATTTCGGTAGATAGAATTGCCTCACGAGTTAAATTAAAATCAGCCGAACTATTCATTACCGCACCAAGTGCCGTATCATCTATCAATCGATTTTTTAAACCATAATTTTTAATCAAACCGTTTAAAGCACCAACCATCAAATCTTTTCTGGTCACGTTTGAATAAGAAGTTTGGCTTTTTGCAAAAGGTGTTCGCGC
Organism: Pseudobdellovibrionaceae bacterium; assembly: GCA_043720315.1. Lineage (GTDB taxonomy): Bacteria > Bdellovibrionota > Bdellovibrionia > Bdellovibrionales > Bdellovibrionaceae > JAYSSX01. The sequence continues at coordinate 422 of JAYSSX010000146.1, forward strand.
ACTTCCCAATACAAAAGCTTTGCCATTTTGTGATTTCATTAACTCTCCTTGGATATAAAAGAAATTTTATTCCTAGAAAAGACTAATGACAATCCCGATAGCGAAATGTTTTTAGAATTAAGATTTAGGTTGGCTACTGTGGTTTTTATGAACCTGATCTATTAATCTTTGATCACGCTCTGTGACTAAATTCACAACAACCCCTTGTCGGCCCGCTCGCGCGGTTCGCCCTACGCGATGTAGGTAATTATCAATTTGTTTGGGAAGATGATAGTTGATAACTCGGCCAACGTTTTCAATATCTAATCCTCGACCGGCTAGATCAGTGGAAACAAGAAGATCGATTTTACCATCAATGAATTTTTTTAAGTTTGAACGACGTTCCTTTTTATCCATTTCACCACGATAAACTGCGCAATAGTAACCCTTATCGGTCATCTCTTTGGCCAATTTGTCACATTGCTCACGAGTATTGGTAAAAACCATAGTTCCACCAAGCACTCGTTGAGTAAGAACTTTTTCGAAGATAGGCCATCGTTTGCCGTCGGGTATCATCAGATTTTTTGTTTTTAGACTAGCCACTGTTTTGCCGCTGGCTTGAGTACGAATCACTTCTGCATCCGAAAAAATTTGGCTAATTAAATTTTGCACGTTTTCAGAAATAGTTGCTGAAAAAAGAACTAACTGAACTCCCTGCGGACATTTTTCAAAGACAAATTTTGAATCCGGTAAAAAACCTTGATCCATCATTTGATCGGCCTCATCAAAAACTAAAGTTCTGACATCAGACAAATCAACTAAATTTCGGCGAATCATTTGCAACATACGACCCGGAGTGGCCAACAAGATTTCAAACGCACCTGAAGTGTTACGTCTAGCTTGTTCCAATGCCGTTCCACCCAATGCCACTCGCACTCTTAATCGAGTTTCATGAGTAAACATTTTAAATACTTTGGAAACCTGCTCGCCCAGTTCACGATTGGGAACTAAAATAACTGCGCGTGGAGTTCCTTCTTTTTCGACCTTTTCACCTTGTAGCTCGAGATTTTTTAAAGCGTTTAATAAAGGTAACGCATACGAAAGGGTTTTACCGCTGCCGGTTTCAGAAACGCCAACCAAGGAAATCCCATTTCTTAATAGCGGAATTGTTTTAGATTGAATTTCTGTAGGCTTAAAAAGCCTCTTTTCATTCAGTGTATTTTGTAATGAAGAAATTAAATTAAATTCAGTAAAAGACGCCATAGAACCCCCAAAATTCAGAGGCTCAGAATTTAACTCTTTCGGGGGTTTACCTCTACAAAAATCGCTAAAAACAGCGTCTATTCCATAAAAAGGCTGTAATAAGTCTAAGGCACCTCGGATTAAGGGTGGCGTCCTACAATACGGTCGATCATGGCTTTCAAGGAAATCATCTGTTTTCCTTTTTTAGTCACATAGTTAGGACCGGTAAAACCAAACCAATCCCAGCAGCCATTGGGGTTTTGCTGACCCAACTTGCCAGATTGAGGATAAAGAACAATGATTCCATTGGCTTCGGCCCACTCATTGTAACCGGCATTTTTAGCGAATTGGTCTTGAATGAAATCTGGGTTCATTTGGCATCCGTGCAGGGCCACGTGTAGTTTACATTCATGCCCTTCTTGGCAAGATGTCGGAACGTAAACCCAGCCATTCGCAAACAATGGAGTTGCCGCATTTCCAAATTCCTTTTGGTCATAAGCAAACAAATTCTTGGCAACCGCAGGAATTCGCCCTTGTAACTGAGGGTACATAAAATTCAAAATGTCGCCGGCGGTATCAACATTACAATTTAACAACCAGGGCAAATACCCCATGGCACAATTGGCTCCGTAACTTAAAGTAGGAAACCCATGTGCCACCTGATGTTGATTATCAAATTTGATATTTTCGACAGCAATAAATTCTTTTAAAAATTCATAAAGTTTATCGCTGGCTGGTGGTTTAATAATCGAATCTTTGGGACTAGCAAAAATAAATTGTTTTTGCTTAGCCAAATTTTCTAACGAATCAATTTCACCAGCGGCAGCTAGTCTCTTAACTTCAGCAACTTGTACTTTAGAATTGATTGAACTAGCCATGTCCATACATTCATTTTGCGCTTTTTGAAGACTTCCCTGGGAACACCAATAAATTCCACCAGCCACGCTGGCTGAGCCAGAAAATTCGGTAGAAAATGCGGTGGACATCTGATTTGCCATAAAGGCACCCGATGAAACCCCCGAAATAGTAATGGAAGATAAATCAATTTTGTAAGTAGGAAGAGTTGGGACAGCAAACGCCGGAGAGAACACCAATAAGAAAATACTAAAAATCAAAATTCTTTTCATAGCTGACCTCTTTTCAAGGGCAGTTTCACATGAAAATAAAAAAAGTCAAAAGTTAAACCTTCACTTTTTTCCAGTTGCCTTTTTTAAACCAAATCCAAGACAGCAGCGCAAGCATTGCGTGCGACACCGGAATGGATATGACTGTGCCTTTGGCCCCTAATCCAATTCCCAAAGCTAAAAAATAGGAAAATGGAGTTTGAAACAGCCAAAAACAAATAAAATTAATCCAGGTTGGAGTTTTCGTATCGCCAGCTCCATTTAAAGCCTGTGTTATAACCATTCCAATTCCGTAAAAAATATAACCGGAACCAATAATTCGTAGAGCTTGTACTCCATGTTTAAGCACCGCTTCGTCTGTTGTAAAAATTCGAATAATCGGATCAGCAAATACTAAAAAGAACAAAGTCACAAAAGCCATTAATACGACACTGTACTTGGCGGTGACATAAACACTTTGCTCGGCCCGATCATATTGTTTAGCTCCTAAATTTTGTCCTACCAAGGTCGCAGCAGCGTTACTTAGGCCCCAAGCTGGTAAAATGAAAAACACAAAATTACGAAACGCAATTTGATAACCAGCCGAAGCCGCTGTTCCCCCTGTTTCGGCAATCAATCGAGTTAAAATGATCCAACTTCCACTGCCAATTAAAAACTGGAAACAGGCTGGCCAAGCAATTTTTACTAATGAATTTATAATTGGAAAATCAAATTTCATTTTTAAATTTTTAAAATTTAAAGAACTGTTTCCATTGAGCAAATGATAAACTTGATAGGCCACGCCCGAACTACGACCAATACAGGTAGCGATGGCCGCCCCATTTAGTCCATAAAAATGAATGAGGATTGGGCAAAGAACAATGTTTACACCACTGGCTAACCAAAGGCTTCGCATGGCCATCGCAGCGTCACCGGCACCTCGAAATATCCCGTTGATAAGAAATAATAGTAAAATGGCCGTGCTAGTCCCCAACATGATTTGTGCAAAGGTAGTGCCTTCGGCCACAACCTCAGGACTTGCCCCCATTAGACGTAAAATATCACTGGCATAACAGGCACCCACAACTCCTAATACAATCGAAACAAAAATCGAAAGGAAGATGGACTGCAATGCCGCATGAGCGGCACCTTCGGGATTTTTTTCGCCGATTCTTCTTGCAACGATTGCAGTTGCGCCTGTGGATACGCCGATAGCCACCGAATAAATAATTGTAACTACCGATTCAGTTAACCCTACTGTTGCAATTGCATTCTGGCCCAGTTTACTAACGAAAAACATATCGACGACGGCAAAAACACTTTCTAAACCCAATTCCAAAATCATCGGGATCGCCAAAAGAATAACTGCTTTAGAAATATCACCATGTAAAAAATCGTGCTGTTCGCCCTTTATGGACGATTTGATAATGCTAAAAATTTCTTTTAATTTCATAATTGCGGTTTAGTCTATGGCAAGCGCATAGCCTGATCAATAGCGTGGCGCAAAGCCTTTACCTTTTCAGAAAGAATGCGGTGGTTGGAATCCGAAATACTAGTATTCACCAAAACAAAATCTACATTTTTAATGATCGTGTTTACATTTTCAGCTGAAACTCCGGAAGCCGCGCCCATGGGATAATCACCAATTACGGAACGGGCTCTTCTCGCGCGTTCTGGATCTGTAGCTACTCCCGTTGCAGTCCCCGTAATGACGATTCCATCCATCCAACCAATTGCTTGTTGGGCTGATTTTTCAATGGTTTTTGATGGATCCTGCAAAGTCGAGTATTTCATGTGAATTCCGCTCACGTAAAAAACTCCTTCAGGTTTCAATTTATCAATTTCCTGCAAACTAAATTCGTCATAGCCTTCAATTAAGTCAACGCCAGAAAAATCAGTCCACGCAATTTGTAATTTATGTTTTTTGGCCAACTCAAAGGTCTCGACATAACTTTTAGAACTACAAAGACAATTCACACCGATCGGTTTATCTGGATATATTTTTCTTAGTGCCGTTAAGGTTTCATCCAACTTTTCATAGGCGCCCTCAAACACAATAGCGTCGGCTCCATTATTTAAGCTGGCTTCCAAATCTTTAATCGCATTTTCAATGGTCGAGTTAGCATAACCCACCACCCACAGTTGCTTTTTCGAATTCGAAATTTTTTTTAGTTTATCGGTTTGTTTGACGAAAACAGAATCAGTAGAAACTTCAGGGGCGGCAAAAGATGGCGCGGGCAAATAAACCGCGAAAAATAAAGTCAAACAAGAAAACGACTTGGTGCTGATTAATTTCATAAGACATCCTTATCTTAAAGAAGGTCTATATTATCTGGGTTTGCGAAACTACTTGCAAGGGTTTATTAAATCGTTCGATGTACTGACAGCGTTGGCATAGCCCCTCCACTAACTTTTTATTCTTAAATCCGGCCAAAATATTCTGTGATCGTGTACTATTCAAAATTTCCATAATGGATTCATGTTGAATATTACCCAACGCGATAGAGCCTTCTTTATCTAAACAACAAGGCACTACAGTGCCATCTACTAAAATACCAAAATGGGAGGACAATCCGTAGCAACTACCTTGAGTACCCAAAGTAGGTAAGTCCATAGAAGGCCAAACAAATTCTGTATCAAAATGCATATATAACCGATTTTTGATTCGTAGGCCCTTCTGCTGCCGAACGTCCACATTGGGATTGATGGAAACTTCAAAATGGTCAGATATTCGCTTTAACATTTCCTGATTTTTAGAGGTCGATCCACGCGGATCACTGAGATTCCACAACCGAAAATTAATAAAAAGATCGGGCCTTTCCTGCATGGCCAAATCAGTATATTTAAAAATTCGACGCAAGTAATCGGAAGGGTCCCGGCCCGGAAAATTGTCGTTAAAACTATGCAAAGAAAAATTAACTTGTCGGAATGCCGGGTGCAATAACAGCTCAGTCTGCTTTTCTTTTAGTAAAACGCCGTTAGTTACGAAAAATATTTTTGTTTTAAATTCATGTGCTATTTCAACCAATTCCTTTAATTGCCGATGAACTAGAGGATCACCCATCAAATGAAAACAAACTTGTTCTGTGATCGGAGCGACCTGTTCTATGATGCGACGAAATAGTTCTAAAGAGATCAGCTTTTTTGTTCGCACCACTTCCGGACAGAAACTGCATTGAAGATTGCAAATATTGCTAATTTCAATATTTACCTTAGTAAACTTCTTCAATCGAGACCCAAAATTTCCCGACATTTTTCCATATGTTGATTAATTTTTTCAATTTCTCTTTGAAGATCTAAAAGTTCTCTTTGATCCAATTCTCTTTCCAGTGCTTGTTTCACCATAGGAAGTTTCTTTAACCACTGGCCCTGTCTGGCAGCATAGGTTTCGGGAATTCCCGACCGGAAAGCGGCCTGTTTGGCATTGCCGTCGATCATGTATTCGGCAATAAACTTCAAAGTTTCCAAGGTCAACATATGTCGGTGGGCTTTCAATCTAGAAGAAAAACCCATTTGACGAATTCTCATGTTGAGGTCTGCCGAACTTGTATTATAGAGGCCTGCCGAACTTTCATACTTAAGGTCTTTCTACTTTTCCATCAGGATATTTAGCAAACCGTTCGATTTTATCTCCGTGAATCATGTCAGGTCTTTCCCAAGACCAACCACCAAATTGTGTTTTTTGATAATCCAAAAAAGTTTGTTTAATTTCTGCTTCGGTATTCATCACAAAAGGCCCGTACTGCACGACAGGTTCATTCATCGATTTCGACTGCAATAACAATAACTCGATTTCTTGATTACCTGCTTTTAATTTTACTTTACCTTCACCTTGAAGTTCAATTCCGGTTCTAGGGCCTACTTTGGTTTCACCAATAGTCAACGCTTCCCCTTGGAAGAAAAACAAACTTCGGTTGGTATCTTTTGCAGCTGCCGGCAATTCAAATTCGGCTCCGGCTTGCATTTTTAGAATCCAAATGGCTGTATCGCTTGCCGATTGATAGGCCCAACTATCTGGCGGCGGAGATAGGGATCGAGTCCCTTGATATTCACCAGCAATTAAAGTCAGACGAACAGTTTTGTCATTTAACTCGAGATGCGGGATCTTTTCCCCCCAAAACATAGTGAAATGGGGTTGTGACATTTTTTTTGCCCGGTGAAGATTCAACCATATTTGAAATAGTTCTAATGTATTTTCTGAATCCTGTTTTAATAAAGGAAACATCTCGGAGTGTTGAACCCCAGCCCCTGCTGTCATCCACTGCACGTCGCCCTGACCGTATCGGCCCGAGGCGCCCATGGAGTCTGCGTGATCAACGTAACCCTTTCGAACAATAGTGATAGTTTCAAATCCCCGATGCGGGTGTACGGGAAACCCAGGTACTACATCGCCGTGATACATACGAAATCCATCTTTAACGATAAAATCTTCGCCGATTCGGCGGCCCTTCAATAAAGACTTGTCAGGTCCAAACTGCGAAGTGCCTTTTGGAAAGAAGTCATGATGATGTACGCAGAACAGGAAAGGCTCTTGGGTGGCCCATTGGAAGTCTAAAGGGAACTGTCTTTTAATCAAAATGGCCTCCATTTATGAACTGTTTATCTGCTCAGGCAGCTGGCGTCAAAGCTAGAACGACCTAATACTGACATGGGCTAAAAATAGGCTACCTGCCCCGAATTCGGCTTGACGTTTGACAGGCCACTATTCATTATCAGACCCTCATTATTTCGAGAGGATATATCTATGAAAGCAGTTACAGAATTTCCAAGTTTTGTTTTAACAAAAGGTCTAAATACAATGACTACACTTACCTCTTCTGGAAAAACTCCAGAAGAAGTTCAAGCCGGTCTTGGTGAAGCTTTTAAATTTGAAAATGAAAAATTAAAACACTTTGTAGCAGCTATTGATGTAGCTTCAAAAAATGCTACCAATTTACGTCGTGTTCTTGTTTTAGCTCTTAACGAGGGCGAAGCTGCCCCTGCTAAAGCGGTAAAAGTAGAAGAACATTACTACTTACCTGAACTTTTAGTAATGACAGCTCCAAAAATGGAAGCCCCTACTAAAGGTGGACGTCCCGGTGGTAACCGTGGTGCTGGTGGCAAAGGTGGCGATAAAAAAGGCCCTAAACCTTCTCCATGGGGAATGTCTCCTGAAGAAATCGCAGCTAAAAAAGCCCCTAAGGCTCCAAAAGCATAATTCTGTTTTTTAAATTTAATGTTTTATCAAAGCCGCTTTAAAAAGGCGGCTTTTTTTTTCTGAAGAGTCTTAAAACCAACGTTTATGTTCGGGGATCAAACAACGATTGGAAACTACCTTAATTCCTGCTGCTTCGGCCCGTTTCTCGGCCTCGGGATGGGAAATGCCCATTTGAAGCCACAAAACCTCAATACCGCCGACAGCAAGGACTTCGTCCACCACATCAGGAATTCTATCTGAACTTCTAAATACGTCTAAAAATTTTCGATATTCAGCTGGAACTTCTGCCAATGATTTATAAACTGTAAATCCATTAACTTCATGCAGTTTCGGATATGTCCCCACCATTTCCCAACCATGGTTTCGCATATACAAAGGGACATAGTGACTGGGTTTCTCCGCTTTGAGGCTTAGGCCGTAAACGGTAAATTTTTTATAACTGGACATCAGATTTTTGATTTCATTATCTTTTACATTCATGCAACATGCCTAGCACTAAATTAGCACATTTCCAAGCATGTGAATATTATGCCAAGCTAAATCAATTGTTGTGATTGTCATTAAACCAAGGTTGATTTTCATCTTGTGACTCTACAGTTGGTTGCTCGTACCCTTGATCAACAAACCACTTATTGATCTTCCCCGATAATTCATTCACTTTGTTATCTGGCCGATAATCACATCCTCTATCATCATGGTCATTACAAGGAAGTTTAGGCTGTGCTTTAGGTTTCTTGCCATGTTTGGGTTTGAAATAGATAGTTCGGCAAGAACGAATTTTTCCTTGTTCAGTAGATTCACAAATTTGAGTAACATATCCTGTTGGTGAATTCACATC
>JAYSSX010000147.1:0-2771 GCA_043720315.1 Pseudobdellovibrionaceae bacterium
AACGTCTACACTCGTTCAAAAAATGGCTATCAGTTTCAGTCTGAAAGTGTTTTTTACAACTCTAAAACTCGAATTATTTCCAGTCCCAACGATATTAAAATGATGGGACCCTCTGATCAAAAAGAAAAAGGTATGACTTTAACGGGAAATAAAATGATGACCAATGTTAACGATAGTAAAATGAAAATCGAGTCTAATGTTAAGGCTTTTAAACAATTAAAAAATGGTAAAAAGTTTGAAATCACCAGTAAGTCGGCGGAATTTAGCAGCAAAGACAACTCGGCAAAATTTGCCGAGAACGTTAAGATTCAGGTAGATTCAATGCAAATGGAAGGGCCTGAGGCTCAATTTCAATACAAATCGGGATCTGATTTTTTGCAATCTATACTACTTAAAGGCGGAGTTAAAGTGAGTGATTATGACAAGTTTGCGACGTCGGAAAGTGTATTTTTTGATCCTGATCAAGATCAATTTGTTTTCAAAGGGAAGCCCCGTGTTGTACAAAACAATGACGAAATTATTGGAGACCAAATCATTTTTTACGAAGGTGGAAAAAAGGTTCGTGTCGAAAAAATTCGTGGCAATGTCGAAAAGAAATGAGATAGTGATTTCGTATGAGTCAGTTGATGATCCAAAATATTTCAAAATCTTATAAAAAAAGAAATGTCGTAAAAGGCGTCTCTTTTTCGGTTGAGTCCGGACAGGTTGTTGGCCTTTTGGGACCAAACGGTGCAGGAAAAACCACTAGTTTTTATATGGTGGTTGGATTGGTGCACCCGGATTCCGGCGACGTATTGTTGGACGGTGAAAGCATTGGTAATGAACCAATGTTTAAACGGGCCCGAATTGGTCTCAGTTATTTGGCTCAAGAACAAAGCATTTTTCGCAAGTTAACCGTTTCTGAAAATATCATTGTTGCGTTAGAAGCACATGGTTATTCAGACTCACGTAAAGATGAAAAATTACAAATGTTATTGTCTGACTTTCGTATTGAGCACATCAAAGACAATTTTGGTTATTCGTTGTCAGGTGGGGAAAGACGCCGTGTTGAGATTGCAAGGGCCCTTGCAGGATCACCGAAATTTATATTGCTAGATGAGCCTTTTGCCGGTATCGATCCTATAGCTGTTGCTGATATCCAAGAAATTATCAAACAGCTAAAGGCAAAGGGGATAGGCGTTTTAATTACTGATCATAACGTGCGCGAAACTCTGGGAATTTGTGATCATGCTTACATCCTAAAAGAAGGACAGATTCAGGTCCAAGGTACTGCAAATGAAATTGCAAACTCTGAGCTAGCTAAAAAGTTCTATTTAGGGGAAAATTTTAAATTATAGGGTAGAATAGTAAAATGGCAGTACAGTTAAAACAATCCATGAATTTGAGTCAAACATTAAGAATGACTCCGCAATTACAGCAGGCTATCAAGCTGTTGCAATTGTCACGTATGGAACTTGAAACGGCCATTCACAAAGAGCTCGAAGAAAATCCAATCTTAGAAGAAACTCTTGATCTTAAAGAAGATGATTTAAAACGTACTAAAGAAGTCGATGCACAAGTCGGCAGCACAGGCGAAGCCAACCAAGAAAACATGCAGAATCCGCAAAAGCAGGATGAGTTTGATTGGGAAAGTTACGTTGAATCTTCGCAGAAGCCTCCGCAACAGTTCACTGGCGGCAACGAAGAAATCATGAACTATGAGAACGTGATTTCGACGACTGAAAATCTACACGATTATCTGGCTTGGCAGGCTAAGATGTATGGTTTTAACGAAGAAGAATTTGGCATAGCTGAAGTTTTAATTAATTACATTGATGATGATGGTTACATTTTAACGCCGTTGGCGGAAATTTGTGAACAGGAAAAAATTCCAGTTGAAGACTTAGAAGATGTTTTAAAATTTGTTCAGGAATTTGATCCTCCAGGTGTGGGAGCGCGTGATCTTAAGGAATGTTTGTTGATCCAAGCCAAACATTTGGAAGAAGATACCCACGATTTAGTCCACATGATTACGACTCATTTAAAAGATCTTGAAAAAAAGAATTTTGATGGCATAGCGAAAGCCATGGGTCGTGAGCGCAGTGAAATTGCTGAAATGTGCAAAATCATATATGCTATGGATCCCAAACCAGGCCGTGCTTACGCACCAATAGACACTCATTACGTTACTCCTGACGTTTATGTTTATAAAGTCGGTGACGAATACATGGTGTCTTTAAACGAAGACGGTTTGCCGCGTTTAAAGATCTCTAATTTTTATAAAAACATGTTAAAAGATGCCGGCCAGAATAATCAAACTCATGATTACATTCAGGATAAATTGCGTTCTGCGGTTTGGTTGATCAAGTCCATTCATCAGCGCCAACGTACGATTTACAAAGTGACCGAAAGTATTGTTAAACATCAAAAAGATTTTTTTGAAAAGGGTTCTGGATTTTTAAAACCGATGGTTTTAAAAGACATTGCCAATGATATTGGAATGCATGAATCAACGGTGAGTCGTGTAACTACGGCAAAATACGTTCATACTCCGCAAGGGATTTACGAATTAAAATACTTTTTTAATTCGGGAATCAGTTCTTCTGACGGTGGCGATGCTTTGGCCAGTGAATCGGTAAAATTAAAAATCAAAGAATTGATTTCTAAAGAAGACTCGAAAGATCCTTATTCAGATCAAAAAATTGTCGAACTTCTTAAAGATGATGGATTGCAAATCGCACGTCGCACGGTTGCCAAGTACCGCGAAAGCCTGCGTATCCTTCCCTCCTCCA
>JAYSSX010000148.1:0-6025 GCA_043720315.1 Pseudobdellovibrionaceae bacterium
GATCGAATCATCGCACGCGAGGCTAGTACCATCAAAATTGCAAATGCCCCCATCACCAATAGCGCTTTAGTTAAGACGATTCCATGTCCGACGTATAGAACATCAGGCAGATTCGGTAGTATAAAACGCCGAGCTACAAAAACTCCGGCAAAGCTTGGAAGGGCGAACAGTAATCCAGTTTTGAAATCTACCATTCTTTTTAGGGCATTGGTAATTGCACCAACCAAGGCCGTCGAGCCCACAACGAAAAGCGAGCCTGTCGTTGCTACCAAAGGATTTTGCGAAAAAAGATAGACAAGTATGGGCACTGTCAGAATAGATCCGCCACCACCGATAAGCCCTAATGACAACCCCATGATCAGTGCCGAAAAATATCCAAGGATATCCATTTAGGGCTGCCTTTTATTGGACACAGTTTGATAAACTCTAAAGATCACCATTCCAAAAATCATACTCGCAACAAATATTAACGGCCTAGATTGAAAACTAGCCAGCGAAGCAACAGCAGGTCCTGGACAGTACCCCGCAAGTGCCCAGCCGACTCCAAATATAAACGATCCAACAATCAACGAAGTTGATATCTCTGTGTCTGTGGGCACATAAAATTCTTTAGAAAATAAAGGCGAGTTGCGACGGCGAATCAAGCGGTAGGCCACCGCATGTACAGTAATCGCGCCCGCCATAACAAATGCTAACGACGCATCCCAGTCTCCGAAAATATTTAAAAAGCCAATCACTTTTTCTGGACGAGTCATACCTGAGATTCCTAAACCCAAAGCGAAAATAATCCCCACGGTTAATGCGGCAATATTTTTTTTCATGGTAAGACTCCCATCCGTCGGAATAAATAAACAGCTAATACACCAGCCAAGATAAACGTAGCGGTAGCCACCAGCGACCGCGGTGACAAGCGACTGATTCCGCAGACACCGTGGCCGCTGGTGCAGCCGTTACCAACCACGGTCCCAAAGCCTACTAGAATACCAGCGGCAACAACCGTCCAAGTTTCTGTGCGAAGTCCTTCGCCAAAAGCCTCCGGGTAGAAAATTCTGAGTGTCAATCCACCAATGAATAGACCAGCAATAAAACTCCATCGCCAGCCTTGATTATTTTTATCGGGCTTCACTGCAGCCGCGTAAATAATCCCGCTGATTCCGGTCACGCGCCCATTCCAAAAAAGCATCAATGAAACGGCAAGGCCAATCAGAGCTCCGCCCGCAAGCGCTAATACATAACTGTTCATCGTAACCTCTATTTTTGTATTGGAAGTTTGTTTTGGTTCCAGCTCGTCATACCGCCTTCAAGATGGGCGACTTTTTTAAAACCCATATCTAAAGCAAGTTTCGACGCTTCAGCGGAACGCTTTCCTGAACGACACACAAAAAACATTTTTTCGTTACGATCGTACCCTTGAAGAAACTGTTTTAAATCGGGCCCAAGTGTAATCTGATGAGCGCCTGCAATGTGACCCAGTTCTCCGCGAAACTCATCGGGCCCGCGTACATCAACAATCAGCATTTCATCTAGATTTTCATTCGCCGCCGCTGATGTTAAAGTCTGATAGGCCTCAGCTTCCCCACTTGGCCCTACACTACCGCAGGCTTGATTGGCAAGCAAAGCTATATCAATTTGTTTTGGATAGCTGAGCTTAAGTTCATTCATAATTTTTATGAACTGTTCTTTTGTTCGACCACCGCCTGCTCTTGGATTATGTTTTATTTCAGCTTCAATTGTCGAAGAAGTAAAACCCTTATAATCATGAGCCGGATAGAGCTTAGAATCCGCAGGTAAAGTAAAAAGCTTGTTGGTTATACTGTCGAAAAGCGTAGCTGACGAGCCGCTTTGAAAATCTGTTCGACCTGTACCGCGAATTAAAAGTGCATCTCCACTAAAAACCATCCCTTCACACACAAAACTGACTGAGGCATCCGTGTGACCCGGCGTCTCAAGAACTTGGATCGTAAACGATCCAAATTTAATCTCATCACCTTCACTTAGATTAAGATCAGCACAAGGGACGTTAGCATTTTTAGGAACGGCTGTTTTCACTTCACGGACACTTCGAATTTTTCCTGAACCGGTCACGTGATCCGCATGAATATGGGTGTCAAGAACGTACTTTAGATTAAGGCCCAGTTCCTCAATCAATTTCAAATCACGATCGACGTTTTCAATGACCGTGTCAATAAAAATGGCTTCTTTTGAAACGGAGTCGGCTAAAAGATAAGTAAAGGTTGAACTTGGGAAATCGAAAAGCTGCTGGAAGATCAGATTATTTTTCATTTATCCCTCGAGTTGGTTGCATTTAATATTGACATATTATAATATCATTATATGAAAAAGCAAGCTCAATCGAAGATCGAAAAGAATATGAGACAGAAGTGTGATTTAGTGGCGCGAATTTTAAAAGCTTTGGCACACCCGCAGCGACTTTTGATTTTATGCACTTTAACTGCTGGCGAAAAGACTGTCGGACAAATCGAGAAATCCTGCGAAGCGTCGCAATCAGCAGTTTCACAGTTTTTAAATCGAATGCGATTAGAAGGTCTGGTTAATTCTGAAAAACGCGGCTCTTTTGTGTATTATAAAATTACAGATCCTAAAGTGAACAAGCTTATTCAAAGCCTCTATAAAATTTACTGCGCGTAGCCTTTTATCCTTGGTAAAAAGTAGGACCGGATTTTGCTTACATGTAAGTAGTCTTACTCATTTCTAATACAATGGGAAGGCCGGGGCATTTGGTCCCTTTCATAAATAAACAATTCTAATAAGGAGAAATTAATGAATTCTGTAAATATTAAAAAAGAAGTTCGTGGCCAGTTCGAAGATGTAATTATACGACTAACAGAGGAACTTAAAAGTCAGGGTTTTGGAGTATTATCCCGAATCAATTTACATGAAAAATTTAAAGAGAAGCTTAATAAAGAGATTCTACCAGTTTCAATTCTAGGCGCGTGCAATCCAACACTAGCCTATGAAGCTTATCAGGCAAACACTGACGTGGCAGCACTCCTACCATGCAATGCCGTTGTCAGAGATCTCGGAAAGGGAAAGATATCAGTTGAGCTTGCGAAGCCAACATTTCTAATGGAAATGCTCAAAGACCAAAAACTGGTGGAAGCTGCTAAGTCCGCAGACAAAAGTTTATTTGCGGTACTAGAGAATCTACATTAGTGGATTCTGCGACATCGCCACGCCAATGTTACGAAAGCAAAACTTGATGTACATTTCGAAGACTTTTACGGCCCACATGACGAAGTCGATGGGGCTGATATAGAAGTGGTCAAAATTACCAGGATTTCAAACCCAAATTCTAACTAGAGTTTATTTTTTATCTTTAAAAAAGTAAGGGCTTCCCCAAGTTTCAGTTCTTGATTCATATAAAACCTTCACTCTGGCGACATAAACCCATCTAGTCAATGAATCCAAGTTCCCAGCAAGAGCTGCTGCAATAACTACCGCGATGGCAAAATCAGTTAGTTTATCAAAGTTCATTTTCAACCTCCGTTGAATTTGTATTATTTAATTTCGGAATTTTTTTTAAAACTAAATTTTCGGTTATGCCATTTTTAGATCTTTTAATAATCGACTTGATGACATTGTAACTCCATGGCTTGTTCATTCTGGATTTTGATCCACGCTCATCAAGCTTCAACATGATGGAACTAATGCTCATCCCCTGTTTCCATAAGTTTTGAATCAATTGCAAAATCGGATATTCTTTTTGGTCTTTAATAATTTCACCTTGGAAAAACGAAAACCCGTAGGGAGGTCGCGCATTCATCTTCCCAGTTCTTTTTCGCCACCTGTCGAAAGGAACTGGGGCCTGTGGTCGAAGGTCTTGCTTATGGGTTCGCAAGGAACTCCAGATCGAAGTACGCTTCAGCCCTGTTTGATTGGCAATATCGGTAACTGAAAGGCCCTTTTTATATAAAGAAGCCACAATTTCATAAATAGCCATCGACGATTTTGGCAAAAACTCAATGAAATCAAGAGGGATCGATCCGTTGCTGGTTGGCGGTAGTGGCCATCCAATTTTCCTTCAGGAAAAATTGGAAAAAACAAAAACACCAACGAATCTCAAGTCTTTTAAAACAAACAACAAACCGGAAAAGCTTGAACGACATTTCTAAAAATGTCGGGAAATTTCAGGTTCTACTCACTCGATGGTGGAACTTGGTCCAAATTCCAAAAAAATCACAAACTTAGCAGACGAAGTCTGTAGTTTTTAAAGCTTTTAATTCCAAAAGCTCGCTTCTGCAACAGTTTTGCGAGGTTGTTAAAACCCTCGGTTCGATCATTTGTAATTCCGGTTGAGAAGTCACTTAAGATTTCAGTTTTCCCACAAGAGTCTATGCGATTTCGGGAATCGTCCAAAAAGTAAAAAATAGTAGTATTGAATTTTAGCAACCCTATTTTTAATTTTCATCACGTTCGAAACAGCAATTCCTGGGCAGTGATTATTTAGGGTACTTGATACAAGACCACCAAAAAAACCTGTTAAGATAGCTCCCGTTCGCATGCCAACAAGTCAGATCGGTGGGATTCCGGCAACAGTTGATCGATTTGTTTTGCCATCGCACAGCCGCCGTTCTTAACAGTTATTTTTTTGTCGCGTCTTTGGCTTTTTCGTGAACTTTGGCCTGCTTCATCATCTTCTGGCATTCGCCTTTGTCCATTTTCATTTTGCAATTTTCCATCATCTGGTTGTCGCACATTTTCCCATCCTTATGCATTTTCATACACTCACCCATCATGGCGTGCATGTCCTCCATGTTCATTTGACCTCCCATCATTTCGGAACCCATTTGATCTTTCTTGGTATTGGTAGTTTGGCCTTCAGGGTGATGCGGATTAGGGGCGGCAGCGGTACCAGTTTCTTCGGCCTGGGCTAGCCCCATCATTCCGATACACGCAACTGCGGCCAGAATTGATTTGATTGAGTTTTTCATTTATTCTCCTTGTTTGACTTCAGATCTTCTGAAGGTTGTTAAAAATTATTTGATCCCGATTTTCATATACCGCCAGGGCTATCGCTAACGCCCACAAGATTGCTAAAGCAATCAAGGGCCAACGGAAATCTGACTGAATCTGAAAGTTTGTCCAGGTCATGACAGCAATGGAAGTTAAACCTGCTAAAGTTGCTGTAAAAATAGCTTCCGTTTTTAACGCTCTGAATTCACCCTGAGCCAGATGAATGACTAAGATTCCTGCAGCGGTTGTATATCCTCCCAAAACTCGAAAAACATGATTTAGCCAGGGCTTCAGTAGTAGGGTGAGTTCATTGCTGTCTTCAATTTTAAGAAATCGACGGTCTTCGGGCAGAAGAGTCGGGCGAAAAAAGATAAAATAATTTCCAATCAAGACTAAAACAATCCCCACGAGTAAAAGGATTTTCCATGAAATTCTTTTACTAGGGGACATGGGAAACAACGTTCTTGTTCGATACAAAATCAGAAATTCCATGTCGACAGCATTCTGGAGTCTCATTACTTATCAGCTCAATCGCCGAATTGGCTTTTTCTAAAAAGCTGGATCTAGATTCAATCTGATGATAGTTGGTGTGCTCCGACCAAATTCGGCAAATTTTTTGGTCGATGGCCAGCGCCTGAGTTGCGGATTCAATTCTCAAGGGATTGACGTGGTTGTATCCCAAATCATCGCTTGGAGATCTTAAGTGGATGACCGCATGGTAGTGGCTATACTCATTTTTGAGGGAAGAATTAGTATTTTCCCAAAAGCTGTGCTCGCTTTCAGGCCAGTACGCCAGTCCATCCAAAGTTCCACGATCACATAAAGCCATAGCCCATTTTTTTTCGTTTAACACTAAGTTTTCCATTTCGCGTTGAACGTGATAAATCGCTCTCTGCGATGCAATTTTTGCAGAGGGGCTTTCAAGTCTCCAAAATCCACCGCCAAAAATAATACCGGCCGATTCCGGCAGTACGACGACGTGTTCACATAAAACCTTTTTGACCATTTCTAGAACTGCCGTTTTACCGGCTCCTGGCCCTCCGGTTAGAAC
>JAYSSX010000149.1:0-4099 GCA_043720315.1 Pseudobdellovibrionaceae bacterium
TCTTTGGAGTCGACAGAAATTGTAAAAATCAATCCGCAAAATAAATTATTTATCAATGGTGATTTTGTCACCCCGACCAGCGGAAAATATTTTCCCAGCATTAATCCAGCGACCGGCGAAGCAATCGCTGAAATCGCCGAAGCTAATGCGAAAGATGTGGATAATGCCGTAAAGGCCGCGCGTAAGGCCTACACTTCGGTATGGTCAAAAATGTCAGGTAAAGAACGCGGGCGCTATTTATTTCGAATCGCTCGTATTATTCAAGAGCGCGCTCGTGAGTTAGCGGTTTTAGAAACAATGGATAACGGTAAACCTATTAAAGAATCGCGAGATATTGATATTCCCTTAGTGGCTGCTCACTTTTTTTATTACGCTGGTTGGGCCGACAAGTTAGAATACGCGATTCCCAATTCAAAAACCAAACCCCTAGGTGTTGTAGCGCAAGTGATACCGTGGAATTTTCCTTTGTTGATGGCGGCTTGGAAAATCGCACCGGCCTTGGCCTGTGGAAATACTGTAGTCATTAAACCGGCTGAAACCACTTCGCTATCCATTTTATTGCTGGCCCAAATTTTTCAAGAGGCCGGACTGCCTGACGGTGTTGTAAACATCGTGACTGGCGCTGGAGAAACCGGAGCCGCAATGGTTTCACATCACGATGTAAATAAAGTGGCCTTCACAGGATCGACCGAAGTCGGTCGCTTGATTTTAAAATCGATTGCCACGACCGATAAAAAACTCACTTTAGAGTTAGGCGGAAAATCCGCAC
This sequence comes from Pseudobdellovibrionaceae bacterium, assembly GCA_043720315.1. Lineage (GTDB taxonomy): Bacteria > Bdellovibrionota > Bdellovibrionia > Bdellovibrionales > Bdellovibrionaceae > JAYSSX01. The sequence goes on from JAYSSX010000149.1 coordinate 770, forward strand.
ATATCGTTTATGAAGACGCGGCCATTGATCAGGCTGTAGAAGGCGTGATCAACGGAATTTATTTTAATCAGGGCCATGTTTGTTGTGCCGGCTCGCGATTGTTACTTGAAGAGTCCATTGCCGACTTATTTGTTGATAAACTAAAAACGCGAATGCAAAGTCTTCGCGTTGGAAATCCTTTAGATAAAAATACCGACATCGGTGCCATCAATTCTAAAGCCGAACATATTAAAATTAAGCAACTCATTGAAACGGGACGAAAAGAAGGTGGCGAATACTTCGAGCCTGAAATGACTTTACCTGCTAAAGGTTATTATCATAAGCCTTGTTTTTTCAACCGCGTTTCATCGGCCTTTACTTTAAGTCGTATTGAAGTGTTCGGGCCAGTCCTGGCGATCTCTACTTTTAGAACCACTCAGGAGGCCATCAGCAAAGCGAATGATACTCCTTACGGTTTGGCGGCAGGAGTTTGGTCTGAAAAGGGATCTAAAATTCATAAAACAGCCTTAGGATTAAAAGCCGGCGTGATCTGGGCCAATACTTATAATAAATTCGATCCCACATCACCCTTTGGTGGATATAATGAAAGCGGTTTCGGGCGTGAAGGAGGCAGACATGGACTACTGCCTTATCTGGAGGTTTAAATGTCAGGTTTAAATGAAAGCAATTTAAAAATTGCAAAAACAATCAAACTTTTTATTGGCGGAGATTTTCCCAGAACCGAATCTGGCCGAAGTCTTCCTTTGTATGCATTTAAATCAAAAAATATCTACGCCCACATTTGCCGAGCATCTCGTAAGGATTTGCGAAACTCTGTGACTGCTGCGCAAACTGCGCTTCCGGGTTGGCAAGGAAGATCAGCCTACAATCGCAGTCAAGTTTTGTATCGAATGGCCGAGATGCTAGAAGCCCGTCGTTCTGAATTTATGGAAACAATGATGGCCACCTTAGGTTTCACTAAAGTGAATGCTAACAAATCTGTTGATGAATCAATCGATGCTTTTATTTATTTTGCCGGTTTTGCCGATAAATACCAGCAAGTTTTAGGATCGGTAAATCCTGTTAGCGGACCCCATCATAATTTTACTTCTACAGAAGCTGTGGGGGTGGTGGGTCTAGTCAGTGATAAGAAATTTAATTTGGCTTCGTTGGTATCCCAAATCGCGGCCATCATTGCTAGTGGAAATGTTCTGATTGCTTTGATGAGTTTCGAAGGCAGCGCCCTGCTGGCGCCCTTAGCCGAAGTTTTAGCGACTTCCGATTTGCCAAAAGGGGTCGTTAATTTATTAACCGGCGACTTGGATGAATTGTCCCCGCAGTTTGCCACTCACATGGAAATTCAGTCTTTAAGTTGCCAAACCAAAGATAAAACAATTCTAGGAGCGTTTAAATCCGCTGCAGCAACTAACATGAAGCGCATCGTGCCTCCGGTGAAAAAAGATCTCAGTCTTGAGCACCTGATGAGTTATGTTGAATTCAAAACAGTGTGGCACCCCATAGGTAACTAGGTTCTTCTAGCCTCAATGCCGACTGCGGCACAGGCTTTGATACGATATCTATCGATGATTTTACAGAAGGATTATCGATTATAATGATCAAACTGTTGCTGCGACGACATTTATTGGCTTTGTTTAACTGGGTTATGGCTATGGCCCTGCTGGTGGTGACTAATTCCTCGACAGCCGCAGAGACTTCCAACAGTCTTTTTCCATTAAATAATTCCTTCAGCGTCTACAGTTCCCAGTTAGATTATCACTTCAAACAGTTGAATTTGAATATCAACCTCGACATCTCGGGGACCGACGAAGAAGTCTTCAAGAAAATTTCTCCTTTCAATTCCCCGCTCAGCGAAACTCCCTGGTTGCAAGCCACAAGGGCCGAGCTGTTTGCGCAATATAAACAATCAAAAAACGCGCGCGATCAGATACTCTTGCTTTACGATAATTTGGATGCCTTTTACGAAGAGTTCGCCAATCACCTATCAACTGATCCCGAAAAAAGGGCCCTTGCCGACATCACGTTTAGCCTGCGTGAAGCGATGATCAATTCAGGCGCGAAAAACGAACTTGGGCATGAACGCAATCTTCCCATTCATTTTTTTATTGGGACTGACAAAAATTTCCAGGTACAAGGCATATCGCCAGATCGCCTGGCCATTAACACCGGTTCCGAAATTATTTTCAATGTCAGAAAACTTAATGAAAAATCGAACTGGACTTTCTCAGAGTTGGTGCAAATTTTATCGCATGAAGTATTGCATATTGTAAAGTCGGTTGATCTGCCGTTAAAAGACAAATGGAGCACTGAACTGGCCAGTTTTGTCGCCGACAATACGACGATCTTAGACCTTCCCAATCACGAAAAAGTGTCCGTTATCGACCTGAGCAAAAATAAAATAGCCGGGCGAACAGTTCGGGTCAATTGGTCGGAAACTTTGCAAGAATATTTTCTACGTGATTTAAAACGAACGATTCTTATCATCAAAACAACAGCAACGGGAACGGACTTTTGGGAATCAATGTACGAAGGCTTTCAGAGTTTCGAAGGGGCTATCGGTAAAAAACTCGATAAAATTCAGTATGATCAGCAGCACATTTACTACAAGGTTCTTTTTCCAATAATAAAAATGAAATCTGCGAAGTTAAATTCCAAAGGCCAAGTTGCTATCGACTATTCGCAAACTGGCAAAACGTATATTTATTCCATGCAATCTAAGGTTTATATGGATCCGAAAACGATGGGCACTGTCGAATATCGATGGTACAATTTTCCCGATGACCTTAAGGCCACCAGCTACCGTGTCGAACATAATCCTGATTCTAGTGCGTACGAGCTAAAAAGATCTTATGATTCCAAGTTATCTGAACACGATTTTGAAATTAGTCGAGTGGTTGAAATTAAAAACGGAAAAAAATTCGTAAGTATCCGTTTGAAACTTTCGGAAGAAGAGCTGAAATCGTTTCCTTTGAGTAAAACCAAAACGGAAATCTTTTTATTAGCTCGACCTCCAGGAAGCGCCGCCGCATTTAGCCTGCCACTGATCGAATTCCGATATCTTACAAACACCGAAGCCCTTCTTCATTTTGAAGTTCCCGACGTCCAACTAGAACTTTCTTCGCTTCAATTTCCAGCGCGGGAAAAGGATCAAAAAGGCTATGACAAAACGATCAAAATACTACCCACCAGCAAACAAGAAATTTCCGGCAACATTTCGGTAAGTAGCAAACCAACACTTCCGTCGGTTAAAAGTGTCACTGTTTTGGCCTCGATTGAAACAAATGTCCGACTGGAAAATAGAAAAGCCCCGAAAATTACCATTGAATTGCAGGA
>JAYSSX010000150.1:0-2965 GCA_043720315.1 Pseudobdellovibrionaceae bacterium
AACAATCAGGTTTTTCATTCGCAAAAACAAAAATTTTCTCACTCTTTAATCGTATCAAATATCTGGCAAAATAAGCATTAATTGCGAAGAAACTTTACCAATAGGTAGTATCGATTTCGATGTCGCCCATTACTAAAGTCTGGCAAGAAATTCGATGCGGAAATTGAATTTTTAACCTTTCGCAAAGAGTTTTTTCTAGCTCTTCAACCGCACTTAGGTTTTCCGCTCCGTTAAGAACTTTAATTTTACATTTCCCGCAAATTCCGTCCCCATGACAAGACGAAGCGACAGGAATATTGCGGTCTAACAAGACCTTCATCAGCAGCGAACCCACGGCGACTTCAAATTCCGGGTATTTATTTGCGGTAAAACGAATCTTTACCATTTTAACTGGCATTTTAAATTTTTTCCAATAACACGCAGTTGATAGGAGTTTTTTTGTTCAAAAATATTCTTTCGAAACCGGTAATGACTTTCCCTTTGGCGTATTCAGTAGAATGCATGTCCATGGTTTCAAAAACTATTTTATATTTTGATTTGCGAACATGCTCCATCGCCCATAAAAAGTACTCGCGAGAATCCGTTTTAAATTCTAAACGAGAACCTGTTCTTTGCAAATTATGAAGCAGTTCAAGCATTCGTGGATTGACCATACGATTTTGTGGTTTACGAGGGCTTGTCCAAGGATCAGGAAAATGAATAAAAACATTACTTAATTCACTGTGTGCAAAAATTTGATCAATATTAAAACCATGGAAACGCATGATACGACCATTTTTATTTCCCGCCTTTAAAGCTCCGCGAATGGTTTGAATCAAAGGTTTGTATTTTAGCTCGATACCGATGAGACAACGAGTGGGATTACTGGCCACGTAATGTTGGAAGTGCACTCCATTTCCAGTACCAATTTCTAAATCAACATAAGTCTCATGTGGGACTTTAAAAACATCAGAATGCCATTTACCTTTGAAACCTAAAACACGCTCTTCACTGAAAGCGTAATCTTTGTAATCATTTTCTAAAGCCAAAACATAGGGATTAGGTTTAGGTAAACTTTTAGTAAGGCTAACTTGGGGACGTTTAAAATCACTCATAGTAGTATTACATATCTTTTTGTGGGCCCTTAGTAATTGAGGCCACGGAAAAAGTTTCATTTTGCAAAAAAGGTTTTGTTCGTACACTACATACTTTTATGTCGCATTTGGCGCAGTAGGCACGTTCACAAGGGTCGATATGAAAAGCAAATTCCGCATCATATTTGTAATCATTAATGACTTTGGTTTCAAATGCCTCAGCCAAATGGTGTGCCTTATTAATATCCCAAAATTCGGGGACCACTAAGTGACCATCGATATGATGAAAATTTCCAGATCGGATGATTTTTAGATTATGAACATCAATGATACCTGGCATACGATTACTATTCATAATTTCAGAAAGTTTATTTAAGGAATTAGGGTCGATACCATCCAATAAATTATTAATAGAAGCTTTAACTAAAAGAAAACCGGTATAAAAAAGATGTAGTGCTAAGATACCGGCTAACATGAGATCAATCCACGCAAGACCCGTCATTTTAACAATAAGGAGTCCAATAATAACAGTTCCCGTTGTTAAGACATCAGTGAAAAGGTGCGTGCCACTGGCTTTTAAGGCGTCGGAGTTATACTTCTCACCCTGCCTTTTTAAATAAAAAGAGGTCACTAAATTAATCAATGATGCTAATGAAATAATCCATAATCCTTCAACGATCATTTGTGGAGCGCGACTTCCTGTAGCGGTGCGGATGATTTCCGATAAAATGGCAAATGCTGCGAAAAAAATCAATCCGCCTTCAAACGCCGCCGAAAAATATTCCAATTTTCCATGCCCATAAGGATGATCGGCATCAGCTGGTTCGGAAACGTACTTCATTACAAATAGGGCCATAGCCGAAGCGACTACATTGACGATACTTTCAGCTGCATCCGATAAAATCGCTGTACTGCCAGTTCTAAGGTAAGCATAATATTTTAAAGCCAAAACAAAAATACTAACAACAAACGAAATTGCGGCTGTATTTATAGTGGCTTTTGCTGAACTTTTAGATTGTGGCATATTAGCCAGTTTTTTTACGCTGAGTTTTTGGATTTTTCAACTCTTCAACCGGAATTTCGATAAAACACACTCGATTTCGACCAGAGCGTTTCGCGTCATATAGAGCATTGTCAGCGGTACGAACTAAATGTCTGGCATCCGTCGTTTTATCATTCGGAGAAATGATAGCAAATCCAACACTAGCGGTAAGGCGAATTTCATCTTTGCCATTAATAAAATGTTTGGCTTCGATGGCTTTGCGAAGGCGTTCGCAAAACAGCATGGCCCCGTCTTTGTTAACCTCCATCAGAACGATCAAAAATTCGTCGCCACCATAGCGGGCACCAATATCAATAGTTCGGATATTCTGGCGAACGATGGCTCCCACTTCAGATAAAACAAAGCTGCCAAATAAATGATCATGCCCATCATTCACACTTTTAAAATAGTCCATGTCCATCATAACTACGCAAACTTGACGGGCAAATCGACGGGCACGTTCGATCTCGAATTCCAATTTTTGATACAAATTCCGCATATTAAAAAGACCGGTAAGGTCATCGGTTTCGACCAGCTCGTTTAACTTGGCGTTAGCGTCCCGTAACTGATCATTTAAATCTTTAATGCGTAATTGAGTTCTGACCCTGGCCAATAGCTCTAATGGATCAAAAGGTTTGGGAATGTAATCATCAGCACCCGAGTCCAAACCTTCAATAACCGCTTCCGAAGCGGTATTTCCGGAAATAAACATAACCGACATGTATTGATGTTTGGATTTTACGTATTTTAAAGTCTCTACGCCGCCCATATTTGGCATATTGACGTCTAAAATCACCAAATGCGGAATCCAAGATGAGATAATTTGCACAGCTTCAGTTCCCGAAAAACA
>JAYSSX010000151.1:0-6165 GCA_043720315.1 Pseudobdellovibrionaceae bacterium
TCGGTGCGACCAGACAGCTGCAAAGCCATTTCTTCGCGCAAATAGGAAAAAACAAAAAACAGCACGAAGGCAGCTAAGGCAACTTGAAGAGTACTTCCCCAGTCTTCCCAGAATTTTTTAAACTGATTGCTGGTTTGAGCGAATTCACCTTTTAGAAAATTAATCGCGGGACTTCTTGGTTTTTTAATTCCTTCGACCGCTAATCCTAGGGCCACCGAACAAACAGCATCTATTTTTGAGTTCTTTTCGAACTGAACATTGGGAAACTGATTGAGTACTGTCGTACGATTAACCGGTACTTCTAACTGTTGAGTAAAAAAGGCATGGACGTTTATGATATGACTAACTCCACCAATTAAACGAACGCTTTCAACAACTCCATTTAATTCACCCTTAAGTTCTAAGATTGAAATTTTAATATCCCGAGCCAGATCTTTAAGTTGCATTCCAATCACGTCAGAAAAAACAACCTGATCGTAAGAAGCGCCTTCTTTGCTGGCTAAGACGAAGGCCTTAGTTTGCATTTCTTTAAGCGCGTCGATGTAGGGGATTTCGTATCGCTTTGCAATAGATTCAGCAATAAGTTTTCCGCCCCACAAAATACTTCGCACTGAAACTAGGCGATTATTTTCTAACGCTAATAAAAGGGTGCGACTGTGACCGATGCTCGCTATCAGCTCTATTTTGCGTTCGGGTTTATTAGTGGCGTCTTCGAGTAAGTCAACTCCAGGAAGTTGCAAAACGGGATCATCCCAGCGTTCAAAACAATTTGCGATAGCTGCGGCTTCGGAAGAAATGATGCTAATTTCAAATCCAGCATCTTTAAATCGATTGAGAATTTGTTCAACTTGAGTTTTGGGAGTTGCACAGCAAAGAACCTCAGCTTGATTGCCTAAATATCGAACCGCGCGGTAATCAAAAACCGAATTGTCGGAATTAAAAGGAAGTTCTTCCTCTAGCTCGAACGGAAGACTTTTTAAGATTTTAAGTCGTTCTGTAAAGGGGAAAGTTTTTAGCCTTGTGCTGATTCGATCTTGGCGAATAGATAAAATAAATTTGGTTTTTTCAGGGTCGTAGGTAGCGGTCAGCTGTTTTACGAATTCAAAGATATCTAATTCTGGATCAAAGGCTGGGTTTTGTCCTAAAAGGTGTTCGTAAAATTTTGATACTTGGATTCCGCGATTGGTGGAGTTAATTTCCACAACTTTAATGCTGGAAGAACCAATATCAATACCAACACTTTTCATTTGAACAACCTTCCTTGGTGTCTGCTTGAAACAGCCTAACTAATTCTTTTCAATCCATTGTACTATTCTTGGTGGTCCTTTGGAAGGTGTTTCTGCCTTATCTGTACCTTGTCCACCACCTGCAATAGTGCCTCCGCCGGCAGGGGTTGGGGACGGAGTGGGTGTCGGTGACCCGGCTGGAGCCGCCGCCGCCGCTTCTTTTTTAATTTGCGTGGCTGCAGATTTGGCCGCTTTTTTTAAATCAAAAACGACCACATCGATTTCTCGAGTCGCATTTTTATAATCGCCATAGGCTTTGATCCGGAAATTATAAACGGCATCGAAAGTGAGCGGCGAGTTTTTTTCAATTTCGTCGGTAACTCGGGCGCCTTTTGAATTAGCAAAAGCCCAAAAATCAGCCGCATCTTTGTATTCACCGCCCAAATCAGGGTCAGCTCGGCGTTTGACAATTTCAGTAACCACTTCAGTTGTCAGGGACGGATCTAAACTCATCAATATTTCTTTCGAAGCCAGATTAGGATTGATCCCCTTCATACCGTAAACAGTGATTTGATCTTTGTAGAGGTCATAGAGGTCATCGGTCATCCCTTTGACCATTTTAAGTTCTTCGGGAGTACGAAAAGCTCGGTTCGGTGGCAAATCTTGTGAGCCTAGGTCAGCATAGTAGGATCGCTCGTCGTTTCCGTTTAATCCTTGAGTATCCGAATCCATCCAGTCGACGATATTATTTAAAACCTCTTCGATGCGAAGCCCGTCATGTTTTCGGGCCCAGTCTTCGTCATTTTTAACTTTGTTGTCGTAAATATTCTTTAGCAAACGTCTCGTTGAATCGCGTAAAAATTTAGATTTTGAAACGAGATCAGTAATATCAATTTTCGAGCCTTCATCGGTGATGTCAGCGCGGTAGATACAATCCATAAAAGATTCTTTGGCCGTATCATTGATGAGGTCTTTGTCAACAGTACTAGCTGCTGTGGGAATAATTGGCGGCCAGGCGAAAGGCATGGACCAAATCATGTTTAAGTAGTGTTTTTGTTCGGCAGGGATTTTATCGCCAAACTGCGACTGTATTTTAGAAAATATTTTGATCCGTAAAAGACTCATCTGCATGGCTGATTTGGCCGCATAGTAAGCCTTGAGTCTTTGGATGGAGTTTGAATTAACGATGTATTCTACATTGGATTCATAGGAAATTTCGACAGCTAGGTAACTGATTATCACTACAGTAAATACGGCTAAAATAATCGCCATTCCCTTTTCAGATAAGTTTTGTTCCTTTTTGAGAGGATCAGAGTTTCTTGAAGAACGAAATAAGCGGTACGTAAAATATTTATCTTTCCAATTCATGGGGCACCGGTCGCGGCTTTTTTGCCTTCGGAAACTTCATTATTGGGAAAACGAATTTGCGCGATTAGCTGCATTGAAATTTTTCTCTTTTTAGTGCCTTCACCTTTGCCTATGGTCAGCGAAATTTCGACAAGGTCAGGAAATTTTCCTTTGGCCGCTCCATCGCCGGAAATAGTATTCCATTCATTAACCCAATCTTGTTTGCCTTCAGCAAAATAGCGCAATTTAAATTCTTCTACATTTTCTATTAGGACCAACTCTGTGCCGCCTTTAGTGATGTCACCTTCAACTACATTGCTACTGCGGCGAAGGAGACATTTTCCCGTGGTTTCCTTGTTGCCTTCTTTGTAGCAACTTCCCACGCTGTAACCGACTTTAATGAAATTGGCTTGCTGTTCGCCGGTACTGATCCTTGAAGTGTTAGTTGTGGCAAAATGAATCTGATCTTCTTTCCCCACAAAATGAGTAGTGGGATCCACTCGATAGGTATCATTTTCTTTTTGTTCAGCCGATTCGGCACCAGGGGCAGCGCCGGGGTTAAATGGATTTGCATCTTGCCCGGGAAAAAATCCATCTTGTGGCTTCGGAGTTGGTGTGGTCTTAGCGCTGGAACCTTTTTTTATTTCTTCGCGCATTTCTTTTTCCAAATCACGGTAATGAAAGGCCAGATTGATATCTTTTTCCATAACTCGCAAAGCATCTCGGACTTGCGACATATCATCAATTTGCTGAGTTAATTTTATTTTCGTTCTTAATGCCGTCTGAATATTTTGAGTAGATAAGACAGTAAGAGTAGCCATTATTGTCATAGCAATGACCACTTCAATTAAAGTAAAGCCGCTTTTACTGCTGGTAAGAGAATGAGCTTTCGTTGCCGATTTCACTACCCACCTCCTGGCATTCCCATTGTCATTTCCTTGTTGAAGTCGACGAAATAGGTCGTCACCGAGTACTCATTGGTTTTAGAGTTTTTCGTGTAGATAACTGTGACTTTGACTTCCTTAATCATTTTAGAAAGACCTTCCGTTAGCTGTTTCACTAAGGAAAGGAGGAAGGGGTCAGCGCCGCCATCTTGTGCTGTCATCGTTGAGGCAATATCGGGTATTTCTAATTTTTTGGATTCTAATTTCCATTGATATTCAGGATGATCATCGCCAAATTCCTCAGGACCCTTCTCTTCCGGAATATCATCTAAAGCTTTATTTCGATATTCCAGTTCAACTTCGGCCATTTTTTTTTCAAGGAGTACTGAAACTTCAAAATTTCTTTGCGTTTTTGCGATTCGCATAAAGCTGCCACTCCAGCTGCTGGTCAGCAAAAGTAGTGCAGCGGCCAAAATAACCATAGCTATGACGGTCTCGATCAAAGTGAATCCGCCCATTTGCGAATTACTGTTTGGTGACATCTTTAAGGCTCACGGCTTTTTCCATGATATCAGCATGCCCTGTTAACGGATTGAAAATCAATGTCCAAATCTGCTTTTCTTTATTGGAAATTTGAATGGCTGCGTGTTCAACAAGTCCTTCGGGATTAAAGTAAACGTAAGCAGTTCCTGAAGTGATTGGTTCGGGAGCCGAAGGTGTTTCTACAGAGACAAAATTAATGCCTTTCGGCACTTTTCTATCCTCTTTAAAAAATTTAGTCGATTTTTGAAAACCGGCCGCTTCGGCATCTTTTTTTTGCTCATCACTGAGTTTTTCATTATTTTCTTTGGCTTCTTGTTCAAACTCTTCTTTGCTTTTTCTTAAAACCGAACCATTGGCCATTTCGACCCAATAAGTACTTTCAGTTGGACCAATATTCATAACCAATCGATGCGTTGCCCCTTTGACTCGGGCTTGATTGCGAACTTCTTTGCCAAGGACGGCAATTTCTCGAATGACTTTTGTGACATTATTTTTATCGCGATTCAAACGGGGCATAACCAAAGCCAGAAGGCCGCCTAATATGGCCAAGACAATCATTACTTCAATTAAAGAAAAACCTTTATTTTTCAAATTAGGGTACGCCCTAATTCATGTCGTCTGAAGAAAGATCCTTGTTGAAACCGTCGCCGCCCTCTTTGCCATCAGCACCCATACTTAAAAGTGTATAGTTGCTGCCTTCAACGGAATAGCCATATTCACGATTCCAAGCATCTTTCGGTAATTTTTTAAGGTAGGGATCAGGTCCCCAGTTAGCGCATTCGTCTTTTTTAGTGAGGCCTTCTAAAGTTGCAGGGAAAGCGCCACAGTCATTGTAATACATATTAATTGCGTTGATAACCTGACCCATTCCGATTTTTGTATTTTCAACTTTAGATTTATTTAATTTTGAAACGACGTTGGGAATAAGGACCGACATCAAGGCACCAATGATCGCTAATACGATCAAAATTTCCACTAGGGACATACCTTTTTGATTTTTAAAATTCTGTGGCAAAGACAAATTCTGAAGGGCTTTTTTAATTTGAAACATAACTCTTCCTTTCGACCGATCGTAAATAAATTAAAACCAGTCTTTAATAATTGGTATCTTACCCTGCAATGTTAGTCATTTCAAACATCGGAACCATAATTGCGAAGACAATGACGCCTATCACTAAGCCCATAACAATCAAAACCAAGGGGCCCATCAAACCTGTCATTGAGTCGACTTTATTTCTGACTTGAAAATCGTAAATGTCAGCTACTTGAATCAGCATATTTTCCAATTCGCCCGTTTTTTCGCCAGTACTTACCATGTGTATCACCAATGGCGGAAACTGATTCGATCTTTTAAGAGGGGAGGCGATATTTTCCCCTTCACTAATGTTACTTCGGGCTTCGTCAATGGCTTGGGCTAAAACGTCGTTATCCACAACATTTCTGACGATTCCTAAGGCATTTAACATTGGAACTCCACCGGTTAACAAAGTGGAAAGGGTTCTTGTAAATCGGGCTACAGCAACCATTCTATTCATTTCGCCGAAAAGGGGAAGTTTTAAGCTAATGGCATCCCATTGCTTGTGACCACTCGGCGTTTTCTTCCAATTCGTGAAAGTGAAGTAAGTAAAACCAATAATACCAAATATGATATACCAATAATTAACCATGATGCCGCTGAAATCGATAATTACTGAAGAGTACCAAGGCAAATGGATATCAGGGAATGATTCGAACACAGCCACCATCTTAGGAATAACGAAAATAAATAAAAAAGACAGAAGACCAATGGTAACTACAAACATCATTACAGGGTAAACCAAGGCGCCTTTTACTTTGGATTGAAGTTCATTTTGCGATTCAGTGAATTCAGCCAAACGAATTAAAATAACATCAAGAGTTCCCGACATCTCGCCGGCTTCACACATTGAAATAAAAATGACGTTAAAGATATTTGGATATTTACCCAAGGCTTTATAAAAAGGACTACCTTCGTTGACCATATTTTTACAGTCAGTAATCGCTTCTTGCAAAGTGGGGTTATCAACCTGCTCGGAAAGCGCAGTCAGGGCATCAACCAATGGGATATTGGCTTTGATCAAAGTTGCTAATTGGCGGGTCATCAAAGAAAGATCTTTGACGTTTACAGATTTTCCGGTAGCTCCACC
>JAYSSX010000152.1:0-2216 GCA_043720315.1 Pseudobdellovibrionaceae bacterium
TTTTAAAGCGGCTTTGATCTTCGCGTATAGACATTATTTATTCTTTACATCGCCCCGGGCGAAAATACTGGCAACGTAATGTAAAACATCTGTTGCTGAGATTTCATCATAGCCAAAATCTTTTATCAGCCTAGACTTCACAATATCAATTTTTTCCTGAGTATCTTTATCTGCAACTGAGCTAACTAAGGACGTCAGTTTGATACTGTCTTTCTGATCTTCAAAAAGTTTTAATTCAAGCGCTTTGTGCAAACGCTCGTTCATTTTATAATTAAACTTCTTTCCATCAATAGCCAGCGCACCGATATAATTCATCACTTCGCGGCGAAAATCTTCTTTACGTGAATCAGGAATTTCTATTTTTTCTTCGATAGCTCGCATAAGTCGCTCATCAGGCTCTTCATCGTAGCCTGTATAAGGATTGCGTACTTTTTCTTTTTGCGTATAAGCCTTAACATTATCAATGTAATTCCCGCACAGTCTTTGCAACGCACCTTCATCGGCACTGATAGCCCTTTGAACTTCGGATTTAATAATTTCTTCGTACTCTTGCTTAACCACACTTAATAATTCTTTGTATTCTTGTTTTAATTCTTCATTCGAAATCAGCGAGTGATGTTTTAGACCACTTTCTAATTCATTCATGACCATGAAAGGATTTACAGAACCTTTATTCATTTGCTGAGCCATAACCAATGCATTTGATAATTTATCTTGAATATATCGCGGTGAAATTCCGTCTAATCCTTCGCGCGTTGTTTCTTTACGAAGTTCTTTAACGTTATCTTCCGTGAAATTTGCTAGTGTTTTACCGTTATACAGTTTCAATTTTTGCAACCGAGTTAAATTGGCTTTCTTCGGTTTTTCCAACCGAGTCAAAATAGCCCACATAGCGGCAACTTCAATGGTATGCGGAGCAATTGATATTCCACGCAAGCGTTGAGAGTTAAAATCTTTTTTATAAATATTTATCTCTTCTTTTAAGCGAGTGATATATGGAATATCAATTTTAACAGTCCGGTCACGTAAAGCTTCCATAAATTCGTTGTCTTGTAATTTTCTGTATTCAGGCTCATTGGTGTGACCAATAATCACTTCGTCAATATGAGTCTGTGCAAACTTCTTTGGTTTCACACGGTGCTCTTGAGAAGCTCCTAGAAGATCATATAAAAAAGCGACATCTAATTTTAAAACTTCGACAAACTCAATCAGTCCCCTGTTTGCCACATTGAATTCACCATCAAAGTTAAATGCGCGGGGGTCTGAGTCTGAACCGTACTCGGCAATTTTTCGATAATTGATATCGCCAGTAAGTTCGGTAGAGTCTTGATTTTTTTCATCTTTAGGTTGAAAAGTTCCGATTCCTACACGATCTGCTTCAGAAATAAATAGTCTTTTAACTCGCACATGACTTAATACTTTCATCAAGTCACCGTTGTAGCGCTCCATCAAGCCTTTAAATATAAACCTAGAAGGCGGGCAAAGTTCACCAACAATCTTAACGCGGAAATCACCATCTTGAGATCTGTTAATCTCGTCACAGATTTGTGCGCGCATTTCATCTGGTATTAATAGTAATGGCTCTTCGTTCATCGGAGATGGAAACACTTTGACATCTTTACCCAGTAAATTGCCTTTTCCATTTTCATCAATCCATTCAAAAGTAAAAAGAGCTCCTTGATCTGTTCTAGAGTAATTCTCTAAACCTTTTTTTAAGCGTCGACATATTGTAGATTTTGCTGAACCGACCGGACCGTGCAAAAGAATAACTCGCTTTTCAGTCCCATAACCCAAAGCCGCAGCTTTCAAAACGTTCACGAGTTTCATCAGTTGGACATCAAGTCCAAAAACAGCATCTTTACCGCCTGTCTCGACGTCATCAAAAAATTTATATCGAATGATTTGTTTTTTAAAATCTATGTATTCTTCAGTCCCTGATTCAACAATCATATCAAATAAACGTTGGTAAGCATTTCTAGATAGTTTTGGATTTGATTTAACCAGATCTAAATACTCTTGAAATGTACCCGTCCAGTGGCTGGCAACCGCAGGACTACTACTTTGCCATTTTTCAACAATGTTTTTAAGATTAATAGATGACGACATCGAGACTCCTTCTACTTGAAGAGCTTTCAAGTTGAGAATCAGGTGGATCTTAACTATCTATGATTATAAACTGACCTAAAATGGTTAGCGACTAGAAACTATTTTATTTG
>JAYSSX010000153.1:0-2378 GCA_043720315.1 Pseudobdellovibrionaceae bacterium
GGAGAACGTGGCGTTAACTTGTCAGGCGGACAAAAGCAAAGAGTTAGTTTGGCCCGTGTTGATTTTTATAAGTCTCCTATTATTTTATTGGATGATTGCCTGAGCGCCGTTGACGTAGATACCGAAAATAAATTAATTGATAATTTGATTCTTTCCGAATGGTCCAATCGTACGCGCATTTTAACGACTCATAGGCTGACCATTTTAGATAAAACGGATCGGGTTCTTTTTATCAAAGATGGACAAGTGTTAGCCTTTGATACTTATAAAAATTTACTTGCTAATAATAACGAATTCCAAGAGTTCACTTCTTCGGTGTCGATGGCCGTTGCCAAATCGACATTCAAAGAACCCGAAGCTGATATGGCCACTACCGTTGTCGCCGAAACTTCGGCTATTACTTCGACGACGTTGATTCCCTCTACTGGAGAAGATCATGGACCAGAATAATAAATCCTTTCAACAGAGGGAATCCACATTTTCTGGCCAATATGAAAAAAGTGTTTTCGAAACACTGATGTCGGCCTACAAGCCATATCAAATTAGAATTGTTTTACTTTTATTATTGGGTCTTTTAGGACGTGTTTCTTTATTAGCAAATACGAATGTGGTGGGCGCCTGGGTCGATCAGTTGTGCGTGGAAATGAATCTGAAAAATTGCAATGCGCATCAAGGTCTGTTATCTGGATTTAGTAGTGAAAACTTTATCACGTTGATGCTGGTTATGACTGTTGCCGGTTTTTTAATGACGTTATTGTTTCGAATTGGTTTTTCACGTCTGTCCGCCTTGGCCGTCAGTCAGATTTATGATGAAACTACTTACCGTACCTCGCGCTTTCCAATGTCTTTTTTTGATTCTACCCCAGTTGGCCGAGTGATCACTCGTTTTTCTAGTGATTACGGAAACGTCTTCCGATTGTTTGGCGGTCCACTTGCTGAATTTCTTTCTATCATTTTTGACCTTGCCTGCATGATTGTCCTGATGGGAGTTGCCAATCCTATTTTTTTACCTCTCATTGTCGTTATCGGGATACTTAACTACTTTATCTACAGGTTTAATCGTCAACGATTAAGAGAACTGCGCCGGCAATTGTCCGCAGCAAGATCGCCGTCGCTGGCTCATTTTGCCGAAACTGCCCAAGGCGCAAGTACAATCCGTTCCTTCCTGAAACAATCCGTTTTTTTCAACCGTTTTGCCAATTTAGATCAACTTTATTTAAAACAAAAATTTGTTACCTCACAGCAGGTGGTTTTGTTTTCAATACAAATGAATACTTTAACCGCCATTCTGTTTATCGTTACCGGACTACTAACCTACTTTTTCCAAGAGCAGGCTGGAATTTCCATCGGATCATTGGGCATCGCCTTCGGATTTATTGCCCTATCAGGGAATACGGTTCAAATGTTTTTCGAGTGGATGACCCAGTTTGAAGAAGCCATGGTAGGAGTGGAAAGATTAGATGAATATATTCGAAAACCTCTTGAACCAGGAAATAAATTACCAATTGATGCAAAATTTGAGACCAATCATTGGGTTTATAAAGAACAGCCCACCACCGCTGGCCTGACGGCAGGCCGATCAGCTGAAGTAAGATTCAATCATCTCAATTTTCGTTATCGTGCAGAGTTGCCTTTGGTGCTTAATGATCTTAATTTCACAATCAAAGCCGGCGAAAGATTTGGAATTATTGGCCGCACGGGAAGTGGGAAATCCAGCCTTATTCAGGCCCTACTGTATTTATACCCAGTCGAAGAAGGCTCTATAACGATAGACGGAAAGTACCCACAGTTGACTCCTGAATCAAAGGGATTTGACCTGCAAACCTA
The DNA here is from genome assembly GCA_043720315.1 of Pseudobdellovibrionaceae bacterium. Classification (GTDB taxonomy): domain Bacteria; phylum Bdellovibrionota; class Bdellovibrionia; order Bdellovibrionales; family Bdellovibrionaceae; genus JAYSSX01. Next base: position 1,828 of record JAYSSX010000153.1, read on the forward strand.
TCGAAATTCCATTTCGTTTATTTCCCAAGAATCGATCTTATTTACTGGAACCTTGCAGGAAAATTTAGAAATTTTCCAGATCAAATCACACAAGGAACTCTTCTTTGCTTTGGAACAAGTTGGCCTAAATGATTGGGCGAATGAAAAATCCCTACAAATGCAAATTGAGGAAAATGGTCGAAACCTGTCACTGGGTGAAAGACAGCTGATCTGTATGGCCCGATGTCTATTGCAAAATGCCCCAGTGATTATTATGGACGAAGCCACTAGTTCTGTCGATCCACAGTCTGAAGAGATTCTGGTTAGAGCCACTGAAGAGTTTTTTGTGGGCCGAACTCAGATCATTATTGCTCACCGACTTTCAACTTTGAAAAAATGTGATCGAATACTTTGGCTACAGAATGGGCATGTAAAAATGATTGGTAAAACCTTTGAAGTTCTTCCCCTGTTTCAGCAATCCAACTTGAGCTTGTAATTCTGTAGTTTCATGTTAATAATTTCTTATGAACTCTGATGACTTTCCCTCTGACAAAAAGAATCCATCTGATCTT
>JAYSSX010000154.1:0-5332 GCA_043720315.1 Pseudobdellovibrionaceae bacterium
AAACGACTCCGCCCGTTGATCCTTGTGCCCAACCGAATTCTTCACCGGAATTAGGTTCCTCATTTCGAGCGGCCGCTTACGATTATTCGGGCCTAAAAGCCGGCCACTCCATTGAAAAAGCTTTAAAACTGCTAAATTTTAAAACGGCGGCGGCCGAAACAGAAACGACTACCTTACATAACCTAAAAGTAACCGACGGATTATTTTATATTCCTGAAAAAGTAAAATTGAGACCCAACTGCGGTGGGCTTTCAAACTGTACTGACCCAATCAAAACTGTGGACATTACTTTTGACGAAGTGACCTGGGTTGATGGAGTCGGATCCAAAGTTTCCCATTATTATCGACTCAGCAAAGAAGTGCCCTATTATGCCGCCATCCTTCACAGCTGTTTTCAATATTGGATTAGCTACCAAAGCCGTCTTGTGCCAATTACTCAATGTAGCGATATTCGAGACTTCACAATAGGCCAATAATCAATTAACCTAATTTCATGAAAAAAATCGCAATCATCTTATCCGGTTGTGGACATCAAGAAGGTACCGAACTCACTGAAGCTGCCAGTGTCGCCATTTGTTTAAGCGAAGCCAAAATTAAATATGATTATTTCGCTCCTGAAAAAGTTGTCAACGAATCTGGCAAAATCAGTCGCGGGAAAACCAAAAATCTTTCAGATCTAAATTCAAAAGATTATGATGGATTAGTTTTACCCGGAGGCCATGGAGTAGTAAAAAATCTGATGAATGTTTCCGATTTAGAACAAGCGGAATCCATAAATCCCGTATTAAAAAAGCAGATATTAAATTTCAACCTTGAATACAAACCGATCGCAGCTATTTGTATTGCTCCGGTTTTAATTGCAAAAATTTTAGGACACAAGAAACCTACTCTGACGGTTGGCAATGACACTCATCTTAGTTCCCTAATCAAAAAATGGGGAGCTATCCATGAAAACTGTCCGGTTACTGATTATATAAGTGATCGAGATTGTAAAATATTGAGTACCCCAGCGTATATGTATGAAGAGGCCTCTGCTTACGAGGTCTATTCTGGAATTAAATCGATGTTAACTGAATTTGTAGAAATGTGCTAGGGCGATAAGTCCTGCGTTTATTGAGGAGTTTCAAATGAAAAAAACAAAAGTTGCACTCATTTTTGGAGGCAAATCTGCTGAACATGAAGTTTCAGTTTGGTCGGCTAAAAATGTCTTTGAAGCCATAGACAAAACTAAATTTGAAGCTGTGCTTATTGGAATCAGCAAACAAGGTTCATGGTTTAAATTTGAATCCACAGAATTTCCTGATTTTAAATCCTTAACAGATAAAAATATTCCGGCCCGTTCCCAACCTGTCGCTTTGCTATGTCAAAATAATCAGCCTTTGTTTTACGAATTAGAAACTGGGATTAAAACCAGTGTAGATATCGCGTTTCCGGTAATGCATGGAACATATGGCGAAGATGGTTGCATTCAGGGACTTTTCCGAATGTACAACCTTCCCTTTGTGGGTTGTGGAGTTTTTGCCTCCGCCGCAGGAATGGACAAAGAATTTATGAAAAAACTTTTTCTTCAAAATAATATTCCCACTCCAAAATTTATGGTCATAAATAACAAAAACAGTTTTACCTTCCAACAGTTATCAGAAAAACTGGGTGCACCTTTTTTTATTAAACCGGCTAATATGGGTTCGTCTGTTGGCGTTCATAAAATAAAAAATGATAACGACTTTAAAACATTGTTAGCCGACGCCTTTAAATACGATCATAAAGTATTGGCTGAAGAATTTGTGGATGCCAGGGAAATTGAATGTTCGGTTTTAGGCCTTTGCCAAGAAGCAAAGGCTTCGTTACCTGGTGAAGTTTTGCCAACCCATGAGTTCTATTCTTACGAAGCCAAGTATTTGGATGAAAAAGGTGCCGGAATTCAAATTCCAGCAAAACTCAGCGATCAACAAACCAAAGAGTTTCAAAGTTTGGCCGTTAAGACCTTTCAAACAATTGGCTGTGACGGTTTAACCAGGGTTGATTTTTTTATGCGCAAATCTGATCAGAAAATTTTCGTTAACGAGGTAAACACCATCCCTGGTTTCACCAAAATCAGTATGTATCCAAAAATGTGGGAAGCCACTGGCGTTAACTATGGCCAGTTGATTACTCAACTCTTGGAAATCGGCCTAAAGAAAGCTCAACTAGATAATTCACTTGTGACTGACTTCAATTTGTAAGAAGACCTACAAGCATTTTCTAGGTTGCTCATCTATGGCAACGCAAGTAAGGCCCTTGGCACCAGGCATTCCAGATTCTCCATCATCACCGATGGACCCCTCGGTTCCTTGAAATACCTTTGGGTGTTTACATAACTGCACGAAGGGATGTGCAGCAATTAATTGAGAATGCACCTTCCCTGGGGATCCGCCTAACTGGCCAGGGCCACCTTTTCCCCCGGCTCCGCCAACTCTGGGAGTTTCAATTATCGAATAAAGAAACCCTTCATCTTTTTCTACTTCTAAGGACAGACTTCCGTTGTCACCACTTCTTCCGCCTTTACCGCCGATCTTCCCTTTATTTCCGTCAGCACCATTTGTCGGGGGTTTCCCCAGCGAACTACAATTCCAAACATGATCAACTGATTGAATATATTGGTCACCTTCGCTATCGCTTCCCTTTACTGCTTGAATCGGAAGCCAGTTTTCTCCCGTTTTTCCAGATCCGCCTTTCTGTCCCCTCAAATCAAATTTCAATTCGCCCTTTGCCCTTTCAACAGTGATGTGTACGTTACCCGCATTTTTTCCTGCAACTTCCGGAAAAACCGAATCTCTTTCCGAAAAAGCGTAAAGGACAGCGCCTTCGGAAAAAAGACTTTTAGCCCGCAAATTGAGGTTCTTATCGAGAACTTTAATTTTAGCGTTTTTAGCCAAGTAAATGCGACCAATTTGCTTGTCCACTGAATCCGACAAAACCCATTCGCCTTCAACAACCAAATCTACCGGAGTCTGGGCGGTAAATTCGCTGATCATTAAAAAACCAGTATCTGTCATCTTTCCCAATTGAAATCGATAACGTAATCCACTTTTTAGATTGTTACCCAGTACGAAATCATCTTGAAAAAAGAGAAATTCAGAACCAGCGGAGCCATTAGCATCCAATTCGGTTTGAATAACTACGTTTGCGCCACTGCTACGTTGGATTTTAATTTGATATTGATTAGGGAGGTCGGATTCAATCCATTCGAATTCTGGCTGACCTGTAGCTGCCGGAACTTCATGAGACTGGGGCCGCATTCCACTACTTTCCTTTTTGTCTTTAGATTTAATTTTTACACAACCCAGACAAAGGGAGAGTAAAGCGATGATCAAAATTACGTTTTTAAAATTCATATTATCTCCTGTTTAAAAAAATCTATTCAAGCTACTCAACATCATCAACATGGCTATAGTACTGGAAAATACAAAAAAATCTGAAGTTCGGATTCACGCCCGAAGTCTGTGAATCGAAATTGCATTGATATTGATTGGGTATAAAAGAGGAGCCTAAAAATGAATGCAGCAAAGGTATATTATTTTGAGAAAATTGAATCCAACGATCACAAAGAATTCGTCGATGCACATAACAACTGTGTATTGTGTGGCGACCTCTTAGAACTACGACATATACGCACGGAAGAAGAAGCTGAAATTAAAGAAGAGGCTTATTGTAAAAATTGTGAGTTAAGAACAAGAGCCAAAAACTATACGGTAAATTAAAAAAGCGTCAAAATTAAAAGCCAGGATTCAAATTTCCGCCGATTGTTGACTGGGCCACCGTTTGATTGACCCTAGACCTTGGATTGTTTTGACGGAACGAACTGCCCCAAAATAAAAAAGCCAACTATATGTGGCTTTAAAAGGAACGGGGCGAAAAGTTCGCCCCGTTAAAATTCGGTATAATGAAATTATCTCTTAAAAAATCTTTTTAAGAGATGATCACCTCCGCTAGGTACTTATGATCTTTCGATTTCACCAAGCATCACCTCCTTCCATGCCACAAGAGTAGCTAAATACAGTGTAGCAATTAATAACAATACTCACAATTTTTTTTTGAAAATATGAAGAAGATTCGTGCCCCGAACGGTATCAGCTATTTCAATATCTACCATTAGTTTTTCGCATAGATTTCGAGCTTCCTGAATCAAATCAATCTTATGCGAGTTTAAACTACTTACTAAAAGGAAAGCGTGACCTTGTTGTCTTAAAACAAAACTTATAGTTTCTATTAATTTTGGAAAATTCGAGTCCATAAAAAAACGACTTCGGTTTTTTAGCACATTTTGAGACTGTGTTCCTTGTTCTTTTACAAAATAGGGCGGATTAGAAACGATCAAATCATATTTGTTTTTGAAATCGGAATTATCTATGAGTTCTTCATAATTCATTAAATGAAAATTAAAATTAAAATTCTCTTCTGGTGATTTCTCTTTTTCAATTTCTGAGATCATTTTTTTGTTTTGCTCGAAGTAACTTTGATACGTAGGTTGTATTTCTACAAAATCAACATTGCGAATTACTTTTAAATGAAAAAAAGTTTCAAAGCCAACCACTCCGCAACCAGCACATAGATCAAGAACTTGAAGGTCCTTTAGAGGTTTCGCAAATTTGACTTTTTTTTTATTAATATATTCGGCCACTTGAAATGGCATCGCAATTGAATCCAGCGAAAACTGATATTCCTTGGGTTGAAAATATTTATAGGTAAAGGGTCGCGAATCCAAAGCTATTTACAAAAAAGAAATTATTTTTTGTTGGATTTCTTTCATCTCTTGTTCGGATTTTCTTTGTGCCCGCGTAAATGCAAGATCTGGGATCGACCAAGCCGGGATTAAATGCAAATGAAAGTAGGGAACTTCAAACCCAGCTACAATTTGGCCCACTCTAGGACAATTGGTCGCTTTCATAATAGCTTTACCTATCTTCTGCGAATTCAAATGCACTTGAATATACTCTGTTTGGTTAACATCCAACCAATGGTTAGTTTCTGTTTTAGGAATAATTAATGTATGACCTAAATTGACTTGGTCCAAAGCTAAAAACGAAAAGGTCAGTTCGTCTTCAAATATTTTATAACTAGGAAGTTCACCTTTTATAATTTTTGTAAATAAGCTCATATGCCGTCCTATAGGTTTTTTAGCAAATTATTGTACACTTCATCTTTATTAACAAAAGCGACGCCGAAGCCTCTTTGATTGGCAAGAACACGTTTGACCCATACAATTCGAACATCAAAATCATAATGTCTGACTGGCTCGCCAATTAAAATACGAACCTTGGCAAAATCACTCGTGTTTAGCTCGAGGTCACCA
>JAYSSX010000155.1:0-1838 GCA_043720315.1 Pseudobdellovibrionaceae bacterium
GCATTTTTAATTTCTAACTCAGTACCCGTTAATCCAATAAAATCAGAATAAAAATTTTCGGCATAGTCGGCAACATTAGTTGGAGTATCATGGGCGGCATCAACGCTTATAAATGCTAATTGAACCTTACTTTTTTCATCGTCATTTAACTTTTTAAAAGCCTGTCCAGAATTGCTTAAACTTAAAGGACAGATATCGGGACATTTAACATAACCAACATAAAGTAAATTTAATTGCTTGGCCTTTTCAGATAAAGTCCAAGGTTGTTCTCGGTAGGACAAGGTAAAGTCCCCACCCAATTGGGGTTCACGCGTCTTCAACCAAACCAGACCTGCCACAACTACAACGGCAGTTAAAAGAACAGCAACAATAATTTTAGAAGCATTCGAAAGACTTAATAATCCCACGGCAGCAATATCTACTGCTGCTGCCGATTCCACAACTGTTTAAACAGTGCGATGGGATTACTAATTTAAGTTATTGCATTTTCGAAAGCATTCGATCAACTGGCTTACTCATTTGATTTAAGATAAACTGTGGTGCTAATCGACTCATAAACTTCAGTTGATTGCTTTGACCAGGTCGAATTTCTAACTGATCGTTTTTCATTCCTTCAACCGCACATTCAACCATTTTGTCTACTGTCATAATGGAAATGCCTTTCATATCTTCAGGATCAAACTCGCCTAACAATTCAGTTTGAGTAGCTGGAGGAGCTAACTCAAAAACTTTTAAGTTTGTCTTTTTCAACTGAACACGCAGAGACAAGGTAAAAGAATGCATTGCCGCTTTAGTTGCACAATAAACCGGCGAAGACGGAAGTGGCGTGAAGGCTAATCCAGAAGTCACATTTACAATGGCTGCTGCTATTTTCTTTTTTAGATGCGGCAAAAATTTCTTGGTCATGCGCACAGGACCAGCAAAATTGATATCGATTTCGTTTGTCAACGCTACTAAATCATCACCAACTTCGTGAATATTTATTTCTTTCATTACGCCGGCATTATTAATTAAAATATTCAATTCAGGAAATTCTTTAGTCACTTTATCAAATAAGGCAGAAATCGCCTTGGGATCACTGACGTCACTTTGGAAAGTATGAATGTTTGGATAAAGTTTTTTCGCTTTATCTAATTTGTTTTGATCCCTACCTGTAATTAAAATCGTATTTTTAAGTGGGCTCAATTGTTTCACTAACTCTAGTCCGATTCCACTGGCTCCACCGGTGATTAGAATCGTATTGCCTTGCATATTCATAGATACTCCCTTTTTTAAAGATATTTAAATCCTAAGGCGAGTGGTACCCGTTGTCTATAGATTGAAGGTGTCTTGACTAAAATAAGAGGGATCGACAATATAATCGAATTATGGATGAAAACGATTTTGAGGGAACCCTCGTTTTAGAAAAACTGGCTGGAATAGGCAAAATAGATGCGTTTTTTGAAGCCATCGATTCCGATGACTTCAGTCGTGCAAAATTATTAATGAAAAAAGCCAGAGTAGATCCGGAAACCATAGCCGAAGTTTTGAAACAAATGGCCGACGGCGAAGAGACCTAAACGGTGAACCAGCTAAAGTATTTAGTAAGCTCGGGAAACAGTCTCAGTCATTTTAGCAGTTACTAATTCCCAACCGGCACGATGCGCCTTTTTATCTTCTAAAGAATGAAGGCCGTCATGAAGTAACTCCAACTGGGACGCTCCGCCTTCTTTAGGATTGATATTTAAAGTTACCTGGCTACCTTTTAGTGGTCCACTACAACCTACCAACCAAGACAAACTGATTTTTTTAGTAGGAACGATTTCTAAAAACTCACCTTTGATTTCGCCTTTAGCTGT
>JAYSSX010000156.1:0-6378 GCA_043720315.1 Pseudobdellovibrionaceae bacterium
CCTAATCAAAAGACGAAAGTATATATAGCCTCAGAAAATATAAATGAAGTCATTCAGCATGTCTTGAAAACTCGCGAAGCCAAGATGCTGAAGCAAATTACGAAGGATTTTTCCAACCTTAACGAAGAGCAGACGACAAATAAAAATGTCGACGGAAAAAGATTAAAGTCGCTAGGGGAAATGATTTTTTCTGCAAACTTGATGCTTGAAATTCTAACGACTCAAGAAGATATTCTAAAAATTCCATTGGAGCTAGAGAAGTGAATTTGGTTGTGATTTTGGGAAATCAGTTGTTTGATCCTGCCATCATTAAAGCCAGAGGCCTTGATCCAAAGCGCACAATTTATTTTATGAAAGAGGATCAAGAACTAGCGACCTACTTCAAGTTTCATAAACATAAGATTATATTTTTTTTTGCAGCTATGCGGGCCTACCGCGATGAATTGCGAAGGTTGGGATTGGAAGTCCATTATGAAGAGTACGGCGTCAATAAAAGCAATTTTGAAAACTCACTTAAAGCGCTAATTAAGAAAAGTAAAATTAAATCTGCTTATTGCTTTGAAATTGAAGATAAATTCTTTGAAACCAGAATTACTCACTTATTTGAAAATGAAAGGATGGTACTTGAAACGTGGCAAAATCCGATGTTTTTAACATCTCGTGAAGAATTTAGAGTTTATTTGAAGTCCACTCGTCGTCCTTTTATGAAGACGTTCTATGAAAGCCAACGCCGACGTCTGAAAATTCTGATGGACGAAGGCAAACCGGTAGGAGGGGCATGGAGTTATGATGCTGAAAATCGTCTTGCACTGCCAAAGCATAAATCAACTCCAGACCTACCGGATTTTCAGCCCAATGAAAATACTAGCAAAGTGGCTGAATTAGTTGAAAGACAGTTTTCATCTCATCCTGGTCGATCAAATGAATTTTGGTTACCAGTCGATCGAAAGTCAGCAAAGCAATGGCTAAACACCTTTTTGAAGGAACGATTGGCCGATTTCGGCCCTTACGAAGATGCGATTCCGGCGCATTCGGAATTTGTTTTTCACTCAGTTTTAACTCCTTTTTTGAACTGTGGACTTTTAACTCCCACTGAAGTTATTAAGGATACACTTTCGTTTGGCCGAAAAAACAAAGTGCCACTCACTTCGCTGGAAGGATTTATCCGACAAATTATCGGCTGGAGAGAATTTGTGCGCGGAATTTACCAAAATTTTAGCGAACAACAAGACAAGAGTAATTTTTGGAATCACGGTAAAAAATTAACTGCCTTGTGGTACCAAGGTGGGACTGGAATTCCGCCCTTAGATGAAACAATTCGTCGTGTCCTTAAACGTGGTTATGCCCACCATATAGAACGATTAATGGTAGTCGGGAGTCTTATGGTCCTACTTGAAGTTCACCCCAGCGAAGCGCACCGATGGTTTATGGAGATGTTTATCGATTCTTCTGACTGGGTTATGGGACCCAATGTTTACGGTATGGCCCTTTTTTCTGATGGGGGAATTTTTGCAACGAAGCCGTATATTTGCGGCTCAAATTACTTGCGAAAGATGGGGGGCTACGGAAAGGCCGATTGGTGTGATGGAGTTGACGGGCTTTATTGGCAGTTCATAAAAAAACATGAATCCTTTTTTATGAAAAACCCAAGGCTGTCTATGATGGCCAGAGCCGGTCAAAAAATTTCAGAACAAAGATGGTCCGTTTTAGATCAGGCGGCAATGAAACTGCGGATGAAACTGGTGTCTGGATGATAGTAACGATTCTTTTAATTCACATTTTTTCATGCTGGTGTATGACCGGAATAATTTGGTTGGTGCAGATTCTTGTTTATCCAAATTTTAATAATGTCGGCCCAAATGAATTTAAAAAATTTCATCAATTTCATACAAATCGAATTACCTGGGTTGTTGCTCCATTTATGGGTGGTGAAATCTTGTCAGCAGTCACATTGGTAATATTAATTCCAAATGGGCTTTTCTTTTTTAACCTCATTTCTGTATTTGCCACTTGGGCATTAACCGCCTTTTTAAATGTGCCCGCTCATAACGTCCTTTCCTTCGAAAAGAAAAATACGCTGGCTAAACTCATTTTAAAAAACTGGCCAAGGACGATTGTTTGGACAGTGAGAGCGATTTTTTGCTTTTACCTTTTAAGCGCAAATTTCAATGGGGGTGGCATTTGAAAGCTACTGCATTCGCCAGATCACTTGCTCTCGCCAAGTTGGCAGCTCAGGTCGGTCTTAAGGAATTTAGTTCTGGAGACATGAAGTCTAGGGTTGAACAAGCTCTTCTGATCACAAACAGTCTTTCTAGCTTAAAGGGTGCTGCCATGAAGGCCGGCCAGATTTTGAGTCTTGATCTGAATCACTATTTTCCGCCGGAGGCCGTTCAGATTTTAATTCAGTTACAAAGTTCGGCAACGGCTCATACTTTGGAACAGATGCAGTCAGTACTAAAAAAGGAACTTGAGCTTTCAAAGCGAGCAAAGCTGACTAATTTGTCTGAACGGCCAATAGGAGTCGCTAGTATAGGGCAAGTTCACCGCGCCAGCTACAAAGGGCGAGACATCGTTCTCAAAATTCAGTATCCAGAAGTTTCAGACTCTATTGATTCTGACCTAAAAATTTTAAAGACGATTGCTTTTTCCTTTTGCCAATTATCGGGAAGAAAGATGAATCTTGAACCTCTATTTAATGAGTTTCGTACCATTCTTAATCAAGAGGTTGATTATCAACAGGAGGCTGATCTTCAAAAAAAGTACCAAATGTGTACTTTAAATTTGAAGACCAGCAAACGTATCAACTATCGGGTTCCGACTATCATCGATGAATTATCAACTCGTAACGTATTAGCGATGTCCTTTGAATCGGGGTTAGGTATACGAGATTGGCTTGGGACGAATCCTAGCAATAAGAAGCGAACAGACTTAGCTCACGGGATTTTGGATCTTTATTTTCATGAATTTTTTCAGTGGGGTTTAGTTCAGACTGACCCTAACTGGGGAAATTTTTTGATAGATGATAGTTCAGACAAACTGAATTTAGTTTTGTTAGATTTTGGCGCTACCCGAAAGTTTTCTAAGGAATTTATTGAAAGCTATATTCTTCTTTTGGACTTAGCTGCGGACGGCAGCTCCGAGGCCCTTAAAAATCATGCGGTTAAATTTGGATTGATCGATTCAAGAGAATCTACTTCGGCCTTCAAAGCGTTCGAGGAGATGATTTCTACAGCGATTAGACCGTTCTTTGCAAAGAAGACCAACTCTGGAAAATTTGATTTTTCGAATAAAAATTACAGCATAGATTCACAAAATGCGGCGAAATCTTTAGCAGAGGAATTAATTTTTAGTCCTCCGCCGTATGAACTTATTTTTCTTCACCGAAAATTGGCGGGAGTTTATTCTATCCTTAAAGGTCTTGATGTTCAGTTGGACATTTCCGAATATTGGCAACAGATGAAAGACCTTTCTATGAAAAAGGCGCTTTAAATGTCGAAAGCTACAAGTATAAAAGAAAAAATCGAAGAGCTGTCTGAAAATGAAATTGATAGAATGGTTCGCATGGGCTGGGAAGACCGAACGACATTTGAATCTATTTTTAACCAATTCAAATTAACGGAAAACGAATTTGTCCGATTTATGCGAACACAATTAGAGCCTTCCGATTTTTCACGTTGGCGAAAGCGAGTTCATATGCAGGGACGACTTAAGCATGAAATTAAGCGGGGATTTAAGGTCACTCGTTTTAAATGCTCACGACAATCTATCGATGGGATAACAAAGGGTTGGAAATAGCTTTAAATTTAATTAACTGGCTAAGTATTGGATGACGTTTTCCTTTTTCACGATGAATCAAAAAATATTTCTGATGAATTTTTTTAGATTCGTGTACAATAAAAAGTTCTTTGGCTTTAATTTCCCTCTGTACGCCGATTTTAGGAATGACCACCAGTGAATTAGAATCAAGTGCTAAAAGACGTAGAAACGCGATATCTTCAATGAAGCCTCTTGCATTAAATTGAATCTTGCTGCGATGTAAATCTTCAACAATAATGGAAGTGATCGGACTGCTTTTGGCGGGGAAATATATTCCATCTTTAATTTTTTGTGGAACTCCAGGGTCCAGCTGATTCATTTTTTTTCTTGGGACTAAACATATTGTTTCACTTTGAATTTCAAATTGAGTTAGAGGTTCAGCCTCCGAGGAGTCAAATGATAAGTCTGAAGGCACGCATTCCAGCTGATAACTAATTAATCTATCTAAAAGAACTTTTGCATCACCAAATTCAAGTGCCACCTCCACTGAAGGTTGCTCTAGAACAGGGGTAAGTAATTTTAACTGAAGATTTTTAGAGAGGCCAGCAAGAGCACCGACTCTGAATCTGGCTTTCGTTTTTCCCGATCTAAAATATTGGACCAAATCATGTCCTTGTCTGAGTATTTCTACAGCTTCAGATAAAGTGACTTGACCAGCTTCTGTTAGGGTAAATCCCCGAGGACCACGGTCCATCAATTTTCACCTAAAAAATCTTTAAGTTTTGTGATTTGAAAACTTATTGTAGACTTAGAAATTCGAAGTTTTTGGGCCGCTTTTGAAAAGCCGCCTTCTTTGCAGACAACTCAAAAATAATAAAGATGATGATAGGGGTTTCTCCTATAGTGCTCGCATTCCTCCTAGGAATTGTAGCTAAGTTAGTAAAGAGTGAGTTGAGTCTTCCAAAAGACCTTTATGCATCCTTATCGATATATCTGTTATTGGCGCTTGGACTAAAAGGAGGCGTTGAGTTGTCTGAAAGCTCGGCCAATGCGATAGCCCTTCCTGCATTGGCTACCCTGGTTCTTGGGATCATTACACCAGTTTCTGCGTATCTCATTTTTAGAAAGGTAGGTAAATTCGGCCAGGTTGATTCTGCGGGAATAGCGGCTCACTATGGTTCCGTTTCTGCGAACCAATAATGCCATTTTTTGAAGCAGGCTTTAAGGGGGCCCTTGTATTATTTCATTTAGAAATGGGAATCATTGCCGCCGCTAGGTTTTCGGATCTTAAAAAAGTAGGTTTCCGATTGATTAGCCTTGGAGTTATCGTTCCATTATTTCATGGCAGTTTAGGCGTGTTGTTTGGTGTTTGGGCTGGTCTCTCGATTGGTGGGGCCACGATTTTAGGAACGATGGCGGCCAGCGCTTCTTATATTGCGGCACCACCGGCTGTACGAATGACTTTGCCTGAAGCAAATCCAACTTATTATCTGACAGCCAGCTTGGCGATTACATTTCCATTTAACATCGTGGCCGGAATTCCAATATACTATCAACTTGCCAACTGGATTCACTCTTAAGGAGATCCTATGACCTATAAGTCATTTAAACTTGTTACAATTATTTGCGAGCCTGTTTTAAGTCATCAGATTACCAGCCTTACAAAAAAATAGGTGCTTCGGGATTTACTATAACTGAAGTTCGCGGTGAGGGATCAGGCGAAAAAAGCAGCGGTGAAGTGCCAGAGTAGAAGATAAAAATTGAAATTATTGTGAATGATGCAACATCAAAAAAAATTGAAAACGAGATTTCGGAAATCTATATTGAGGACTACTCGGTTATTATTTATACAACTGATATTTCTGTTTTACGTCCCAGTAAATTTTAAAGCGGATTGCTTGCGTTGCAAAAATATGAGATCAATACAGCTTAAAGAACAAGGAAGTACATTTATGAACAAAATTGCCTTTGCGGCCCTATTTTTTATTTGGCTTTCAGCAATGGCATCAACAAAATCTGAGGTAGAGACTTTTAAGTATGTAGAGCTAAATAAATATTATGGCAAATGGTATGAGGTTGCTAGCATTCCACAGTTTTTTCAGAAACAATGCATAGGCAATACAATTGCCGAATACTCGCCTGGTGAAAAAGATTTGGTCGTTGTCATAAATTCTTGTGATACTATTTCAGGGAAAAGGTCTGTTGCTGAAGGCCGGGCAAGAGTCGTAGACAAAGAAACGAATTCAAAATTGGAAGTAACCTTTGTTAATTTTATTACCTGGATTTTTTCTTTTGGTGGCAGTTATTGGATTCTAGACGTGGATCCCGAGTACAGTTATGCGTTAGTTAGTGATCCGTCGCGAAATTACGCCTGGATTCTTAGTCGCACGCCTGTTTTGTCGAAGTCTCTTCTTATGAATGCTGAAAAATTGTATAGGATGCAGGGCTACGACACATGTAAAATTCTTACTTCTATCCAATTTGGTGGCTATTCGGAAAGAAAACCTATTTGTGAATTGGTAAAAAATCCTTAGACAATTGGTCATTTAATTTTCAAAGTTTACCCGAATTAAGCAGAACATTGGGATAATTTAACTAGACTCAGTTCATCAGATTTCTACT
>JAYSSX010000157.1:0-1914 GCA_043720315.1 Pseudobdellovibrionaceae bacterium
TATCCATGAAAGAAGTAGTATCAGACAATTTTGTTATTCACAAGACAGGAGCGATCCTTCTTTTTATCGGACGGAGTGGAAATGAAGGCTGTTATACTTGCTGGTGGTTTGGGTACCCGACTTTCAGAAGAAACTGATTTAAAACCAAAACCGATGGTGGAAATAGGTGGTAAACCTATTTTATGGCATATTATGAAAAGTTATTCGGCCTACGGCATTAACGACTTCATTATCTGCTGTGGATATAAGTCTTACGTTATTAAGGAGTATTTTGCGAATTACTTTTTACATAATTCTGATGTTACGTTTGATCTAAAAAATAATTCAGTTCAAACGTTAAATTCTTCTTCAGAAAACTGGAAAGTCACCTTGTTAAATACGGGCGAACTGACCCAGACCGCGGGAAGATTGAAAAGGATTTTCGAGTATATCAAAGATGAAGAAAGTTTCTGTTTCACTTATGGTGATGGGGTTGGAAATGTTAACATTCAGCAACTCGTGGAATTTCACGAAAAACAAAAGTGCCTGGCGACGGTGACAGCGGTTCAGCCTCCGGGACGGTTCGGACTTTTAGATCTTGATAAAGAATCCAACGGTGAAAAAGTAAAAGACGTTGTGGAAAAACCTGTGGGAGATGGGCATTACATTAACGGCGGATTTTTTGTTTTGTCTCCCAAGGTATTAGAATGGATCAAAGATGACCAAAGCAATTGGGAAAAAGACACTTTGCCCCAGTTGGCCCAACGGCAGCAGTTGGCCGCGTTCAAACATCAAGGTTTTTGGCAGGCGATGGATACTAAACGCGAGAAGGTGCTATTGGAATCGCTTTGGGATTCAGGGAAGGCCCCATGGAAAAACTGGGTCTAGAATTTTGGAAAGGTAAAAAAGTTTTTGTTACCGGGCACACTGGATTCAAAGGCTCCTGGTTATGTCTTCTTTTAAATTCTTTGGAAGCCAATGTTATCGGTTGCTCGGATAGTATACCTACTCAGCCATCTTTGTTTGAAAGTGCGGGGATTAGCCAGGTAGTAAAGGACCATCGGTTAGATATTGGCCAGTCTGAAGAATTAAATTCCTTAATTAAAAAAGAGTCGCCTGATATTTTAATACACCTTGCCGCCCAATCTTTAGTTAAAACCTCTTACGCTGATCCCTTGTCTACGTTTCAAACCAATATAATGGGAACTGCAAATGTACTGCAGGCTGCTATGCATTGTGATTCACTGAAGACAATTCTAATGATTACTACTGATAAGGTTTATAAAGTAACAGCAGGCGTAAAAGCATACACGGAATCTAATCCATTAGGGGGTTTTGATCCCTATTCGGCTAGTAAGTCTTGCGCAGAAATTATTTCCGAAAGCTATTACCAGTCTTACTTACGCAACACACCAAAAAAACTTTTCGTATTAAGATCTGGAAATGTTATAGGTGGCGGTGATTGGGCAGCCGATAGATTGATTCCGGATTTAATAAACAGTCTTCAAACAAATACGATTTTAAATTTAAGAAATCCCCTGGCGGTTCGACCTTGGCAACATGTTTTAGAGCCACTTTTTGCCTATTTGCTTCTAATCAAAAAAACCTACAATTCTCCGGGACAGTTTAAACAGTATAATCTGGGCCCAGCTATGAAAGAACACATCAGTGTAAAAGATTTAGTTTCTAAGGCAATAATTCATACAGAGAAAAAAATCGAAGTTCGGTCATCAGACTCTGAATATTCAGAAACACAAAACCTATATATCAATTCAGATCTATTTCGAAATGAATACCTTTGGAATTCCGTATGGACAGTAGATCTGTCCATACAAAAAACCATGTATTGGTATAAAATGTTTTCTGAAGGCTTTTCTGCAATGAATCTTTGCTTGAAACAAATAGAAGAATATCAAAATGCCTAAAGCTGAACAC
>JAYSSX010000158.1:0-1505 GCA_043720315.1 Pseudobdellovibrionaceae bacterium
ATTGACGTATTTGGCGCCAGTTTTATGGTAGAAGAGAATCCGAAGTCTTATTTAGGATACTCAATAGCGCATACGGATCGCCTCTTTTTTCTAGATAAACGAGGTAACGTAATTGATTCAATTGCAAATCCAAGATCAGTAGAAGAAATTTTAACTAAAATAAGAGGACATTTATGAAAATTATTTTGACTAATTTTTTGTTCGTTGGAGCTTTAGTTTCGACAAACGTTTTTGCAAAATCAATGGCTCCAGAAATTTCAGCGACAGAAGCCAGAATTTTAGTTCCTATGAACGGCACAACGGTCACAGCAGCCTACGCCGTTCTTAAGAATAACTCTGCAGAAGCGATTTCTTTAGTAATCACACAAGTGAAGCCTTTCACGGCCGTCGAACTGCACGAAACCTATGAAACTGCAGGAAAAATGGGAATGAGAAAAATTGAAAAGGTATTGATTCCAGCACATCAAAGTTTTGAATTGAAGCCCGGTGGAAATCACATCATGCTTTTTGATCCGACTGATGAATTGAAAGCGGGGGAAATCGTTGACGTCAACCTTTCGGCCAACGGCAAGGCCATTACATTAAAATTTAAAGTAGTTGATCGCAGCGAAACTTCTGTACCTAGTCATCATTAGTATTTTTTACTTTTCGCCATTTTAGTATTCGCAGAACTTAAAGCAGTCTTTTTGAAAGATCGACTGTTCTGCGAACCAGTTCAAAAGAACTTTCGTGCAAAGATTCACTATTTTTTACAAAGTTCATATTGCGTTCCATTTCTTCAGCTGACCATCCTAATGAATGGGCGACGAATGGAAATGGCGGGGCTGTAAATCCAAGTTCACCAAAAAAATTCAGCATTTGTCCAGCGACTGACTGGATATTGTCCTGACCACCAGTGATAATTAATCCAATAACCTTATTTTTTATAAGGACGCGGTCTTTAAGTGTGATTTGATTTTGTACGCTGTTTAATCGTTCGGCCATTTTGTAATATAATGAACTGGCGTTGCCCCAGCGAATTGGTGACGAAATAATAACCACATCGGCCCAATGAACCATATTTTCGTAGACTTTAATCATCTCGTCTTTGGGATCCATTTTTGTGATTGAACAGGGCCACGTACAGGCTTTTTCTGACTTGGAATAAAATCCTTCGCAGTTTCTAAAATTTAAATCTGATAATGCCAGAAATCGGGTTTCTACATCCATTGTCTGAGCCGCCTTATCTAAAGCCGTTTTCAATAATTCTTCGGATGTAGAAAAGCGAGGATGTTCTTTATCCATTGCTGTAGTTGAAATTCCCAGAACACGGATTTTACCAGATTCTCTAACGGGATCACGGCCCAAGTTTGAATTATGGTTAAAAGTAGGTCGCACTCTTTCGGTTTCTTGTTCTATATTTACAAATAAAGAATCACCCTCGATTTTTATAGGAAGGTTCGGAACGGTCCCGCCGATTGAAGCCAATGGTTCTGTCGTTTCGTTAATAGCGGTGCCGGTCTTGT
>JAYSSX010000159.1:0-7233 GCA_043720315.1 Pseudobdellovibrionaceae bacterium
GTTACTAACATCAATTCATAAAAAAATCTGAAAATTAAGGGTCAAATCAGCAGTTGACCCCTTTTTATTTGCACAAGCCAAAGGTCTATAGTCGAATAGTGTTAGCGCTAGATAGGCGCTATTACTTGAGCGCTCCGCGCTCTATTCAAGGAGGACTCACTTGGCTAATGGTACAAAAGTAGAAAAAAAGCAGCGTCGTAAAGTTGTCGTCGATACCAATGTGATTTTATTTGATGCCTTCGCCATTACCAAATTTAAAGATGCTGATATTCATATTCCAATATCAGTCATTGAAGAAGTGGATCGATTCAAGCGTGACTCTGGAGAGAACGGAAGAAATGCTCGGCAGTTCAGTCGATTTGTGGATTTACTTCGTGATAAGGGGTCATTAGCTGCTGGAGTACAACTAGATAACAGCGAAACAGTTATTCACATTAATATCGATTTTTCAGTAAGCCTTCCGCGAGAGTTTGATGTTGAAAAGGCCGATAATCGAATTTTAGCTACTGCGATTGCTTTACAAAAACAATATCCTAAAGTTCAAGTCGAGCTAATCACAAAAGATATTAATCTTCGAATTAAGGCCGACGTGCTAGGAATTTATGCGACCGATTATGAACCTGAAAA
This sequence comes from Pseudobdellovibrionaceae bacterium, assembly GCA_043720315.1. GTDB lineage: Bacteria > Bdellovibrionota > Bdellovibrionia > Bdellovibrionales > Bdellovibrionaceae > JAYSSX01. The sequence goes on from JAYSSX010000159.1 coordinate 628, forward strand.
TGTGTCGCAAGAAGATATGTATGATGGTTATCAGGAATTAGAAATCACTCCTGAACAAATTGACACTTTTTATAAAACTAAAAAATTTGTACCTGATGTAAAACTATACGCAAACCAATATGTGATCATGAAAGATAAGCACAATGCCAACCACAGCGCGATTGGACGGTTTTCTCAAGCCGAAGGTGCCATCATTCCTCTGTTCAATGGAACTGATAGTATCTGGGGTTTAACAGCCAGAAATGCCGAACAATCCTTTGCTTTGGATTGCTTGTTAAATGACGAAATTCTTTTTGTTTCTTTAGTCGGTAAAGCCGGAACCGGTAAAACTTTGTTGGCGATTGCAGCGGGGTTACATAAGACTTTAGATGAAGGCCGTTTCCAAAGATTGCTGGTAAGTCGTCCCATTTTTCCTATGGGAAGAGATATCGGTTACCTTCCTGGTGATATTGAACAAAAATTGAATCCTTGGATGCAACCTGTATTTGATAATGTAGAATTTTTGATGGGCGCTGATAAGAAAGCCGCGGGTAGAGCCCAGGAATTAATCAATCAAGGTATGTTAAATATTGAACCGCTGACTTACATTCGAGGTCGAAGTATTCCAAAACAATATTTGATCGTTGATGAAGCACAAAATTTAACTCCGCACGAAATTAAGACAATCGTGACGCGAGCCGGACAAGGCACAAAAGTTATTTTGACAGGTGATGTTTATCAGATTGATAACCCATACGTGGATTCGGCGAATAGCGGACTTACTTATGCTGTTGAAAAGTTTAAAGGTTATCCCATTGCCGGCCACGTAACGTTAACTAAAGGGGAGCGTTCGGAACTTGCTGAGTTAGCGGCAAATATTCTGTAGCGATTTTTTATGGGATTTCAGGTTGGTGATACAAGAACAGTTACTGTAAAAATCACGGATCAAATGGTTCGTGGTTTTGCTGAAATCAGTGGTGATAGAAATCCCATTCATTTAGATGAAGAGTATGCAAAAACAACTCGTTTCGGTCGCCGAATAGCGCACGGTATGCTGGCCGGCGCTGTTATTTCAAGAGCCTTAGCTATGGAACTTGGAGATGGCGGAATTTATCTATCACAAACTTTAAAATTTTTAGTTCCCATTTATATTGATGACGTCATTACTATTGATCTTAAAGTGCTTCAATTGCGACATGAAAAAGGTATCGGAACTGTTGAAACTCTAGTTAAAAAACAAACCGGCGAACTTTGTGTCAAAGGTGAAGCTATCATCATGCAAAAAGAAAAAGCCTAAACCAGGAATTATTTACCTGTCAAAAAATCCGACAGTATTGAATTTTTCGCATAAAATGGAATATTGTCAAGAACCGCGATAGTATTCGGCCTATGAAAAAACTAATTCTTATACTGAACATTCTTCTTACTTCGGTAAATGTTTTTGCGGAATGTTTTGATACCCATTTAGAAGCGGCAATTGCAGTCAACAAACAAAGAGAAAAATGGTACTCAAAAATGACTGATGGCGAGTCGGTAAAGACCAGCCAAAGTTTAATTTTAGGAGAAAAGATACTATTGCAAAAAGCTAAGAAGTTAGTTGCCCAGGCAAAACCGTTCCACGAGGTCGGAATTAGAGTTTTATGTGACGAATTCGCTTCTATGTCGACCATTCCCGCTTTCACTTTTGAATTGAAACCAGTAAATGAACCGCTTTACTTTGTGGATCTTGTCGGTTTTCGAAAAATTGCAATAAAACAGATCGAAAATAAACAGTGGTCAGAATTGCTAATTAACATCGAGAACGTTATGAAAGATAAATTTAGTCAGCCGCAATTTTACTGTATGACAAAACATTTTTTAGAGTCGATGTATAGCCTTACTGAAAAGGCAATTTTACATCAATCTCAGGCGCAAAAACTAGGGTTGTTATTAAATCCTGACGATTTAACTCAAGAAGTTCTTAAAATGCATGCGAAAAACTTAGGCCTGGCTGAAAATCTGGATATAAATGCAGTTGATGTTCAGCAAAAGGGGGCTGGTATTATTTGCCAGGACGTGCCTAAAATTGTTGTATGGTAAAGCTTCCCAAACTTAGATATCAAGCCAGATTAAATCCAATTTTCTTTTTGATTTTTATTTTTTCAGTAATTTATGCCTCAGCATATTTCGGCTCTCCGAGTTTTTGGTGGAGTTGTTACTTTGTCTATTTTTTAACTTTTTTCTTTGGTGTGGGAATGGGATTGCATCGTTTAGTTGCGCATGAAGCAGCAAAAATCCCTAAAATTATTTTTTACCCCAGTGTATTTTTGGGCTCATTAGCCAATGTAGGTACTCCGATTAATTGGTATTTAGGACATAACTTACATCATAAGTTTGCAGACAAACCTGAAGATCCTATTTTACCTACACTCAAAGGACTTAATCATCTTTTGGGAGCTTACGGCGACGGCGATCAAAAGGAACTTACTAAGATTCTATTGTTGGGCGCACATTCACCCATTTTACATGATAGGTTTCTTCATAGTCTAAATGATTATTTCTACTATTATTTGTTGGGCACCTATCTATTTTTAGGTTTTAGCTGTGGAGTATCGTTCTTGTTGATTTTCGTTATAGGAAGTCTTGCTGCCTTGGTGGCTACCAGTTTTTTGACTTATTGGAGTCACTGTCCAGGTTTAGGATTGAAAAGAACGGTTTTGCCGAATAATAGCGTAAATATGCCCGGACTATTTTGGTTGTTTTTCGGCGAAGAAATTCATAACAATCATCATGCAAAACCAAAGAGTCCGACTAACTCCGTAGTATGGTGGGAAGTTGACCCAATTGGTTTCTTTATTCTATTGGTAAAAAGAAGACGTGGGCATGAGTAAATTAAGAAAAAACTTTTATGCTGATGTTTTGAAGGCCTTTGAAAAATTCGGCTATACGGCCGAAGAATTTTTATCAAAGAAAGATAATCCTATCGATGATGGATTAAGATGTTTCACCTTATCAAGACAGGGAAAAACCGTTTTTGTGAGTCTGACTGATCCAAAGGTCAAAGGAGGAACTTTTTCTATTCCGGCCTTAAAATACTTTCATGAATTTTTAGATTATATTGAAACTGACAGTAATCGGTCACCCTATCTCTGTCTATCCTGTTCCGGTGGTGTTCGACTGACTCAAAGTCGAACCATGTTTAATCATGTCTGGGGAATTCTCCCTCGCCTTTTTAAGTTGCGCAAGCAACGCCTGTATTTGTCGATGGCTCACGAATTTTGTTTAGGAGCCGCCGCTTTATTTTTCGGACAGGCCCATTTTAGAATTGCTAGCACTGAATCGACTTTGGTGAACTTAACCGGTCCTTCGGTGATTAATAGGTTTTTCGGCAAGGAAGAAAATTTTAATCAATATGCTTCTGCTGGACACCAGATAGAACGTCATCTTTTGGTTCAGGAAGTTTGTTTCGATCTAGAATCTGCATTAGAAAGACTGCAACAGGTTCTTCTTTTTGAAACGGGAGAAAAATTCTTAGCATTCTCTTATTCGGGATCATTGACTCCAGAGATACGTGGAGAATTACCTCCGCACTTTAATTTTAAGAAAGATCGATTCGAGCATTTCTTTGAAATGATTTCGGATCAGCACGTCGAATTAATGCCAAATACTTCGGGATCAGGACAAACGTTCCTTTGCCGTAAGGGCGATAAAAAATTTGGAGTGCTTATTAATCCTCTCGATCATCCGGTTAATACGATTTCTGTCGCAACGATTGAACGTTATACAGAAGCGATAGAAATCTTTAAGGCGATGCAAGTACCTTTATTATCGGTTACTGATACGCCAGGTGGCGATCCTAGGCAGAGAAACAGCGATCATGGTGTTATATTAAAAACCTTAAGGCTAATAGAGTTGCTTTGCGATTATCCCTTTTCGAAAATGGGACTCATTGCAGGTCGTTGTTTCGGAGGCAGTGGTTTACTGGCGTTACCGACAGTGCATGGATCCAAAGGGTTATATGCATTAACAACGGCAAAAATGGGCGCTATGGCTGATGAAATGATCGAAGCCATTGCAAAAACTAATGCCGCTAGTTTGGAAGAGTGGACCATCACTAAAAACTCACACAAGTCAGATCTTTCGGATATGTTGGAAACAGGGAACCTGCAACAAGTAATTGCTTGGGAAAAACTTCCGCTACTGATGGAATCTTTTTTAGGGGATAAACAACTATGATGAAGTCTGATTTGTCCCTTCTTAATCACCCTTTGATTGCAGTAGATCAAGTTCAAAAAAAACCGCAATCAGTACATATTAGAGACCAGTTGAAAACGATTTATAAGTTTCAAGGAAAGTTCCTGATGGCTGCGGGTCGTTGCCCGCATCGAGGAATGCTATTAAGCCATGCCAAGGCTTGCGAAAAAGGCCATTTGGTCTGTCCTTACCACGGTAAAAAAAGTTTGCCGGAAAAAGAGTTATTCGAAAAATTTGGTTTTTTATGGCAGCGGGAACCATCTGACTTCTTTAAAGAAGTTCCTTCTGATTTTCTGTTTTGTGGTCATAAAAGTGTCGTTCTAAATGCGCCCTTTCATGTGGTATTAGATAATTTTAATGAAGGGTCTCATACTCCCTTTGTCCATCGCTTTTTAGGCCCTGATATTGCTGATGTTCCTAATGTTAGTTTCCATTGGGAACCTAAACCTGATCACGTATTAATTAGCTATAAATCATTGCAAAAGAAAAATATTCTTTTTTATGGTTTGAAACGTAACCGTGACATTTACTGGGACATTCATTGGAAAACCTACACCGATCCTTTGTATATGCAATATTACTCGGAGTGGACGGATTCCCGTACTCAGGAAAAAATCATTGAAAAAAATATGACTTTTTTCTTTTTAGTTCCTAAACCCAACCAGCAGACCGAAATCATGTCGTTTGTTTTTGTTAAGCCATTGAGTTGGATGAAGCATTTTAGCTTTTTAGTTAAAAAGATTTCCTTAATTATGACCACTAATCAAATTTTAGAAGATCAAAGGTTTTATAAAAAAATAAATGATCTTCCTAAGTCTTTAGATGGGCTAAAATTAGATCAGTTTGATCAACCCCTACTGGAAATCCGCAGGCGAGCTAACCATTACTTCGACTATCTTGAATAGTGGAATTCTAATTAAAGACTTTTTTAAAAAGCTCTAAAGTGATCTGGTTTTTTTGATCGTATTCGTGCTCATTTGGTAACACGAGGGCATTGGATAACATAAAATTAATATTGGTTCCATTGGTCATGCCTGTCTTTTTTCGAAAGGCCAATGGTTCCGTCAGCCATTGATTACGAACCGCCAGTGTTCGTAGCACATATTTTTCAGCTTTGATTTGTTGCATTAAAAGTGGAATTCGAAGTGCAGCAGCGATGACTTGAGGATGCCAAAACAAATTAAAAAGTCTCTTTCTTTTTTCCCAATAATAAAATGGTGTTAACTCTTTAGACCAATAGGCCCTATCTAAAAGTGATTCCGTATCCGAAGTGCCAGTGACAAACATATAGGCCTTATGGCCCAACATTCCACCAAATAAAAGATCGGCGCCGTAACCAGTGACAATATTATCTAAGTCTACGGGAAGAAGATCAACGATAGCCTTCATTTGTAAAAGAATTTCAGCGGTTAAACCGTCGGTTAGTTCATTGCTATGAATAACAGATTCAAAATAGGATCTGGTGAGATCGGTAGGGTAGACCAATGTCTCAGATTTCAAACCAAAATGTTTCGAAGTTTCTTGCGAATCGGCCTCTTCGCTACCAAGTTCGGTCTTTAAATTAAAAGTTGTTTTCAAATCTGTACGTTCTTTGGATAAGAACGTAGCCACCGAAGAATCAATTCCACCTGAAAGTAGGCTTCCCACATTTTGTTTGGGCAGGTCATCGGCCGATTGTTGCAAAGCTAAAGTCAGAAGATTCTGCGCCTCAGTAAGATCAGGCACAAAGTCAATTCCGGCTAAATGCCATGGCAAAGGTTTTTTTATCTCTTGTAAGCGGAAGTTGGTCGAATCAAATGTTAGTGCGCCACCGGGGCTTAGTTTTTTAACATTTTTAAAATCAGACTCGTCCACCCGACGCCTTTTAACTTTTAGAAAATAATCATCGTCCTTCATTTCCAATTGAAAATTTGGAATTGCTGAGAAACTTTTAGTTTCCGGTGAAAGTGCATAAACCTGTTCTGTTTCCGCTATCCATATTGGGCATTGGCCCAAGGGATCTGTTAGAAGTTGTAGGCCTTCATAATTAAACTGAATTTTGACCCAGGCGCTATTGGGCTCTTCCCGGTGACCACTGGGGGTTCGGAGTTCTTCCAATTTTAATTCTGAGAAGTCATTATAGTAAATTTGAATTTGCCGACTTATAATTTGCTGTTTCAGCGGTAAATCGTAAGGGCATAATCGTTTAGCCAACAAAGTGGTATTAAATTGCGGCCAGTCCGAGGATTGTGAATATTCATTTTTAAGAGCGATGATTAGGAAACTCATAGTAATTTCGATTTCAATATTTTTCCCAAAGGACTTTTTGGCAAATTTTCATGCCAAACAAACTTTCGAGGAATTTTAAAGTCTTCCAACTTTCCGTCTAAAAAAGTCAGCACTTCTTTTTCAAGT
>JAYSSX010000160.1:0-2527 GCA_043720315.1 Pseudobdellovibrionaceae bacterium
GACAATTATGTGACTCTTATTTAATCATTTAGGTTAAAATATTTGCTTCTTCTGCCTATTCAAATTGAAAATGTTCCCAATGAGTTGGTTTGAGGTCATTTTTCTATCTTTTATTGAAGGTCTTACCGAATATTTACCTATCTCATCAACCGGACATCTTATTATTGTCTCATCTTTGCTAAAAATAAATGATTCGGTCTTTGTCCAAAATTTCAATATTATTATCCAGTTTGGGGCAATTCTAGCTGTGCTGACTTTATACCCAAAAAAATTCCTTAACATCGATAAGTTGTTTTATCGAAACCTGATTGTTGCGTTTTTACCTGCTGCCGTCATAGGATTCATAGCCAAAAAACACTTAGACGCCCTACTGTCAAATGTCCTGATTGTCGGTGTTACATTAGTGATCGGCGGAATTATACTTATTAAAGTCGATAAGTTATTTGAACAGAATACAAAAAAACTAAACAACCTTGACCTGATCCAATTCTTAAAAATTGGATTCTTTCAATGTCTCGCTTTTATTCCCGGCGTATCACGATCGGCGGCCACTATAATCGGGAGTCAAATTTATGGCTTAGATCGCTCGCAAGCAGCCGAATTTTCCTTTTTCTTAGCTGTCCCAACGTTAACCGCAGCTGCTTTGTACAAATCCTATAAAATTATTCCGAATATAGAAGTAGATCAAATTCAGTTTTTGATAGCTGGGATCATTTTATCCTACTTTTTCGCCTTAATATTCATAAAGTCCTTCATTAGTATTATCAAAAAATGGGGACTGCTTTACTTTGGATATTACCGAATCCTTCTCGGGATCATTGTCATCTGTCTTGTGTACGCAAATAAATTGTAAGGAAAAGGAAAGGTTAATAAATGTCTTTTTTCGAAATGGATTGGTTAGATAAAGAATGGCTTTTAATTTCAAACTTTAAATGGTTGGCGCTAATCGGAGCCTTGGTTGTGGGGATAGCAATCAATAAATTACTTCGCCCACTGTTAACCACAATCAAATCAAACGAAAAACTTAATTTAGGTATGCATCCGTTTTTGCGAATTTTTATGGATCAACCTATTCATAAACCTATTTCTTGGATCGTCACTTCCTTATTTTGGTTGGCAGTGCTTGAAACTCTAAAGTTGCCACCAAATGTGGGGAATGTTTTTTCGACAGCGACTCATCTGTTTATGACATTTCATATTATACGGCTTGCCTATATGGGGGCGGAGTCTTTAGGTCGGTTAATAGACGAGTTAGTTAAAAAAACTGAAAATACTTTAGACGATCAACTCGCTCCTTTTATTCGTAAAACCCTCAAAGTTTTAGTTGTTGTTTTTGGTATCCTTTCGATATTTCAAAATTTAGGTTTTAACGTTGTTTCCCTAGTTGCCGGTTTAGGTATTGGTGGTTTGGCCATTGCCTTTGCTGCTCAAGATACTGTTGCCAACGTGTTTGGTTCTATTACCCTAATTCTAGATCGCCCATTTCAAGTCGGAGATTGGGTGAAAGTGACTGACACCGAGGGACTCATCGAAGAAATTGGATTTCGTTCGACTCGTATTCGTACTTTTTACGGTTCTTTGGTTTCTATCCCCAATGCAGTGATGGCCAAAGAAAAAATCGACAACCTGGGAATGCGTCCCACTCGCCGAATCCGCCACACTCTTGGGTTAACCTATGGCACCCCTGTCGATCAAATAAAACTTTTTACTGACCGCATCCGCTACATTATTTTTCAACAACCCAAAGCCATTCAGGATGGAGTGGTTGTGGCTTTTAATGCCATGGGCGATTTTAGTTTACAAATTTTAATCAATTTTCATGTGAGAACCACTGAATCTTCGGAAGAACTTCATATTCAAGAAGAAGTACTATTTGCTATTATGGAAACTGCTAAAGAACTAGGTATCGAATTCGCTTTCCCTACACAGACTGTGGAGTTCCGAAATATCGAACCAGCGAAGGCGCCACAAGCAAGTCGCGCCTAATCACTCCATAGGTCGGACACTATCGGTAATAAAATCTTTCGGCCGGGGTGATGGCCCGGCAAAGTTACTCGCATCATAATTGTGAAACTGCGTAAACTGCTTTTGATCCCAGATGTGACAGACAAAATGATATCGATTTGTTGTTCCACGATTGTAAAACGTATGTGGCCGATTAATGTGTACGAAGTAAAATGAATTATCCGCCGCCATATGGTAGGGACCTTCTTTAGTTACGAAAGCACAATCAGAATTTGTATATAGGGGCAAATGAACCCGTGCCTGATAATATCGATCAACTCCATCTTGGTGCCAATGATCTTCATATCCAGGTAATACTTTAATAATTCGTGCCCGACGGGGGTTCAAACCCCAGTCTTCCAACTGAGTAACCAGCGAAGTCAACTCAGGACAAGAAAATTCGGTTGGTAAAATAAAATCTTGAATAGGTCGAAGAATTTTTTCTCGCGGGTCAGACGGGTTCCAATGTGGCGACCGATTTTGTGGTCCATTGTAAGGACAATATTCCTTTGACCATCCATCC
>JAYSSX010000161.1:0-1719 GCA_043720315.1 Pseudobdellovibrionaceae bacterium
CTAAGCAAACTTTTTTCTGCAATCTCAAGCAGTTCAAGAGCCTCAGCTTCGAATTCTAAAAGATCTTCTTCAGAAAATGACATTCGTATCCTTTTGGAACACTAATCAATAGCTAAATAAGGTTCAACTCTTGTTCGGCATCTCAAAGTTTAACTACAGATTGAATAAGTTAAAATTACATTAATATTGGTTAAACCTTTAATCTGGCGAAGAAAATATGTCAGATGAGACAATACAGGGGTATTTCAGCTCCTTTTTGCTGGGCAAATTTTACTTCAAAGTGCAGCTCCTAGCTTTTTATACCGATAGAATGCTCATCCACATCGATCGTATTGAAACGGTATCCAAGCGAGGCCCTAATGTTTTTACCGACTACTAAATTTCTGATTGCTGATGATATGATAACAATGCGCAAACTGGTTAAAAAGAGTTTAACCGATATGGGCTTTTCGTCATTCGAAGAAGCGGCCGATGGAAATTTGGCTTGGCTAAAACTCAGCGAACAGCCCGATATTGGATTCATAGTTTCTGACTGGAATATGCCAAACAGTACGGGTTTGGATTTTTTAAAACGAGTTCGCTCTGACGCTAAATTCAAAGCCTTGCCATTTTTGCTACTGACTGCAGAGGCTGAAGGCGCTCAGGTTAAAGAGGCACTGATTGCCGGCGTTGATGGTTATGTTGTAAAACCCTACACAACCGTTTCTTTAAAAGAGCAAATCGAAAAGATTTTTAAGAAACGCTCTGCTGGCTAATATTTAAGAATCGCAAATACTTTTAAAGCGCTTCCACTAGTAATTTAATTGCGGCTTTAGCAATAGAGTCCGAATCCAATTTATGTTTACGATAAAGTTCTATCGAATTGTAAGCACTTTGTCCGAAGTGTTCATTTACCGCTAAACAGTCAAATTTTCGTAACCATCCATTTTTAGAAAATTCTAAAACATAGTTTTCTGCGAAACTTCCTAGTTGCTGGTGGTCATCTACAAACACAGCCAATCCATCCGATTTTTCCAAAACATCCTTAGACAAGTCAAAGTCAATTCGATTTAAAATGCTTGGATTTATCACTAGCGCCGAATATCCCATACTCTTAATATTTTCAGCGGCAATTATCGCCTGTTGCAACATCGATCCAGAAGCAAAAATAGAAACAGTTTTCTTTTGATCTTGGTAACCTTGCTTTAATACTTGAGAATGACCTAAACGAAAATCAGTGGCTGCATAATTTCTTGGAAAATTTTCTCGTCCCAAAAAGAAAACGCTGGATCTAGGAGTTTTCCCTGCTTCAACATCGCTTTTAAATTTGTAAATCGCTTGATAAACCAAAGCTTCGGCTTCATCTCGGCAAGTTAAGTTATATAAATCCACTTCCGGAATTGATTTTAACATGGCGGTGTATCCTAAAGACTGATGGGAAGCCCCGTCAGCAGCATCTTGAAATCCAGTATGCGAAAAAATACAAATCATCGGTGCCTGCGATAAGGACGCCATTGTCAATGGCAATGCACCCTTTGTAACTCCAAATTGCGCAAAAGTATCAACCACAGGAACCAAACCCAACTTACTAAAACCGGCTGCAACTGAAATCATATTACTTTCCGCAACACCGATATCAAAACTTAATTTTGGAAATTCTTTACGGAAGCCTGCCACTCCTGTCGAGCCAGGCAAATCTGAAGTGACCGATACAACGGGAATTCCTTCTTTGACTGCTTT
>JAYSSX010000162.1:0-4222 GCA_043720315.1 Pseudobdellovibrionaceae bacterium
GGTAAGGCGATCATGGTGAACCTGAAAAACATTAGCCCGTTTTTCGGTGCGTTTTTCCATTATAAATAAATGGGGAGCCAAGAAGAAACAAACTCATCACAAGTAAATGTTCTTCAAAGGCAAAGTTGTAAATTAGGACGACTCCAAAATGAAATATAACCAGTTCAATACCTACCATACGGTAAAATCTAGGTTTGAAAATAAAGTATAAAGTCGATAGTTCAGCAAAAGTTGCGAACAATAGACCTGGACCGTTTAGAAATGAATGTTCGATAAATAAATTTGAAAGAATTCCTTCGGCCCCATTATTATTTTTCATGTAACTAATGGTATCTTGCAATACCCCCCAATCCAAAGTTGTGGGCTGACCATAAAATAAGCTATAGGCGGCAAAGCGGATTCTCCAGATTGCAGAGCAACCATAAGACCAAATTATTGTAATTTGCGACAAAGCAATAATAAATCCAAAATTCCAAACTTTGCGTCTTTGATTCTTCTGATCATACGTTAGAAAAATAAACAAAAAAGAAATTAAAACAAATTCGAAGCCTTCAGTTAATCGCTGCCATCCGGCAATATCACTGTTATGAGCTGCCGAAAGAAAAAATAATCCTAGAAAAGCTAAAATTCTAGCTAACTTTTTCTGCGGAAAAATCATTGCGATTAGAGAAAAGATAATATTAATAAAATAGCAAATCCATAAAACTTTAACCGGCGACAAAAACTGGTATGCCCAAATTAATGGCCAAACAGGATCTAAAACAACAACTGAATTAAAATCACCCCAATATCTAAGTTTCAGCAACCATACACCAAAGTTGGCAGCGTAAAACAACTTAATAAGAAGATCCATTGCAGGCCATTGAGAAGAGAACTGCGAGAAAAGAATTTCCGACCCAGAACTTAAGGGTTGCCAAAAACGTTTTCGTAAAGAAAACGAAAGTTTAGATTTCAAATTTAGTTTCCGATATCGGTATCCATTTCATTTCGGATTTTGGAATCCCTTTAATGGCCTTATAAAATACAAACTCGCAACCTATAAGCTCTGGTAAGGTGCGAGGAATAGCTTCCTTAAGAACATTTCTAACAGTCATGTAATCTCCCTTATTCAAATATTTATATAAGTAAACTACCCTATTGTGGAATCGCCACATTTCACCCTTGTTAAATTTACCTAGTTTTAATATTCCCATCGGCGGATGATATTCCACATCTTTGCACCTAGCCACAGTAAGAGAATAGATCTCCTTAATTGTTGGATCTTCACCTCCGAATAGAAACCAATTAAAGAAGGGATGCAAAGATCTTTCACTTGAAGTTTGGGGAATCACAAAAGCTAAGACCAGCCAAATGACGCCCCAATTTATCCAAGATCGAAAAGACTTTTTACTTCCCATAATTCACTATAGAATTCTTCCGCCGGCTTTGATTAAAGCTTGGCGAATTTCTAAAATATGTTCGGGACTTGTTGTCTCCAAAACAAAATCAATTTTAGTTTCTCGCAAATACAAACCTTCTGTTAAACGGTCATGGTGAACTTGTAAAATGTTCGCCCGCTTTTCGGCAATCACTTTAGTTAATTTACTTAGGTTGCCAGGTACGTCATCTACGACGACGGATAATTCAACTAATCGTCCTTTGGAAATTTGTCCGCGTTCAATAACCTTAGAAATAATGTTTAGGTCGATATTTCCCCCACATAAAACGACACAAGTTTTCTTACCTAAATTTAATTTTTTATGAAGCAATGCTGCAACGCCTGCGGCACCGGAACCTTCGGTTACGGTCTTTGATCTTTCCAATAAGAATACGATTGCATCAGCAATTTCATCATCAGTGACAGTTACTATTTGATCGACAAATTTAGAAATAAAATTTTCATACATTTTTTTGGACGGTTTTTTGATAGCTATTCCATCTGCAATGGTAGAAATTTTTTTAGCCGATTCTTTGATGGGTAAATGGTTGAACATTTGCATCATACCCGGGGCTTGTATCGACTGCACCCCTATAATTTTACATTTTGGATTTAGCGCCTTTACAGCAATGGCAATTCCGCTAATCAGGCCGCCGCCCCCAATGGGGACGATGATAGAATTCAAGTCAGGTAACTTCTCTAAAATTTCTAAACCAATTGTGCCTTGGCCCGCAATAACCAATGGATCTTCAAAAGGATGTACAAAGGTGTAACCCTTTTCTTTTTCTAACTCTTTCGCCTTTTCAAAGGCCTCATCATAAAACTCGCCATACAAGATCACTTCGGCGCCGTAACCTTTGGTAGCCGAAATTTTTATTAGCGGAGCGTGAACTGGCATTACTATAGTGGATTTAACTTTGAATTTAGTGGCCGAGAACGCCACGCCCTGAGCATGGTTTCCCGCCGAACTGGCAACCACACCGGCCTTTTTTTCGGCCTCAGTCAGGTTGGCTATTTTATTTAAAGCCCCACGCAACTTGAAACTTCCCGTGAACTGCGTGTTTTCGTATTTAAAGAAAACTTCAGATCCCAAAAGTTGACTTGCACTGTAGGACTTATCTATTTCGGTCTCACGGATCGTTCCAGAAATTACTTTTCGCGCTTTTTGAACGTCATCAATGCTTACTTTCAATGTCATCACTCCAATAGGTACTTAATCCCCACAAAGGAAAGTATTCTTTAGAGTGTTTGATCGTACTCAAAAATTCGCCCTCTGCAGAAATTCCTTCTAATTGACTTTCGTCGAAATAATAGAAAGGCGCAAGATGCTTTCCGCAATGAGCGCATTTATGGATCGATGCGCCTTCTGTTTCATTTACTGTCCCACAGACATGACAGCGACGAACATGAGATACTGTTAGTGTTATCGCTTTCATAGAAATATAGAATACCCTAACTGGACCCCGATTCCTAGATGTCAGAAAATAACAACTATACGTAATAGTTGAGTTTTTCTGTCTAATGACTTTTCGCATCATGAAAATGCTGGGCCTATTCTTGTAGTTGCGGGACTTCCTATTTCTGGAGATTTTTTTCCTGTCAAAGTGTTCGCCGCTCCAAACTTCTTGTCATGAGATGAAAACTTCGATTTGATTTCATTTAAGGACAGTCATTTTAAGAATAAAGAAAACTCAACTTTACCAGAGGTGTTTATGCAAAGTTCTTTTTTTAAAAAATATTTTTACACGGTCGTCTTAAGCTCTCTCGTGACACCGACATCGTACGCTGCAGGAAACTATTCGTCATTTTGTACGGCGGCAGGAAAAATCACCGAGCAATTCTGCGGTGACAAATCTCCGGGCAATCAATGGCAGCCCATTAACAATGGCTGTTATTACTTGGAAAGAAAAGAACGCTGCGACGAAAAATTAAAGACGGCAGCCTCAGGCTGTGTGGAAATGTCTGTGGTTTTCAAATTAGCAAAGATTGATAAAGAAATGTTTGATCTGGGTATGATTCAAATGGCAAAGGAACGCGCTTGTGATGGTGTCTACGCCTCGGGACAACCAATTTACTATCAAAACGGTCGCATTGCTGGCAGCGGTGGCGCAATGGGTAGATGGTATTATCCTAACGGACAACAGGCGACGGATTTTAGCTTTGATAGTTCCATGTCCAATATCTATTACCCGGACGGAGCATTGGCCACTGACGACGGAGTCACCGCTGGAGGCCGTTGGTATTACCCGGAAAAAAGTGATATCACAAACAATGCGGGTCGAAAAGGCGCGACTTATTACCGCCTTTATTCGGGAATGCCCTATAATCAGTCTCCGTCTTTTGTGTTAGCAAAAAACAAAATCGACCTCAATTTATTTTTGGATTACATCCTTTCATTGAATGGAATTTTACCAAATTGATGACTGAACTATGACAAGCACAAAAAAGAAGCCGCCCTTTGATTTTATTTTGGATGAGTTATCGGAACAAGAACCTAGAATTAAACCTATGTTCGGTTCCTATGGACTGTATATCGAAAACAAAATTATTTTCATTTTGTGTAAGAAGGAAACCCTTCCCTTAGATAGCGGTCTGTGGTTAGCGACCACGGAGGAACATCATTCCAGCCTCCAAGCCGAGTTTCCGAATATGCGTTCCATTTCCATTTTCGGCCCCGGCCAAACCGGTTGGCAGGTCCTACCTGAATCCAGCGAAGATTTTGAAGAAAGTGTATTCCGCGCAATTGACATGGTTAAACGGGGCGATCCAAGGATAGGGAAAATACCTAAATCCAAAATTTCTCGT
>JAYSSX010000163.1:0-6105 GCA_043720315.1 Pseudobdellovibrionaceae bacterium
GATTTGAATTGTAAACGCGAAGGCCAACATATCCGCCCTTGAAAACAAGAGACTTCGAAAGCTTTCCGTTAGCAACCAATCGAGCTAAAAGTCGTTCTAAAAGAAATGTCGTTGAAATACTTTGATAGTTTATTCCTGTTGAGCGAGAAATTTTCGATAGCTTGCTAGCAATGGACTTAGCTTGATCTTCTTTTTTCATGCGACAATGGCTTCCCAATATTTTTCAAATGCTGAGCGTAATTTTAACTTTTTTGCCATTTCGCCTAACTTTTTTTCGGTTGTTTTGCCTTCACGAAGTGCGATTCTGGCAGCGTTGATGGCAACACGTGGACCTATTTTGGTTGAAAACTTAAGAGCTTCAATAATGGAGCGTTCTATACTCGTGATTCGATAGAATTTAAAAGTATCAATTCCAATTTTAGAAGAGGTTTTGGTCCTTAGAGTTCTGTAATATGAACTACTGTATGCTTTTAGAGGTGGTACAACGACCCACACTTGCGATGGCGGTTGTTCTGTGAGGCCCCAGTGAAAGAGTGCAGTGAGCCCACCAATAGTTGATGTGGGACCAAATTTTTCGCATGCAATTGCAAAATCAAGTTCTTCTGAAGGGATTTCAAATTTTGGATGAACATAAAAACCATGGCTTAGTTTCAGTAAGTCGCCGCTTTTGACCCAACGGGATAGTGTCGGTTGAGATATTCCCAGTTTTTT
This sequence comes from Pseudobdellovibrionaceae bacterium, assembly GCA_043720315.1. GTDB lineage: Bacteria > Bdellovibrionota > Bdellovibrionia > Bdellovibrionales > Bdellovibrionaceae > JAYSSX01. The sequence goes on from JAYSSX010000163.1 coordinate 712, forward strand.
CTGGATTTGCTTAGCGGTAACAATGCCTAGGCCTTTAACCGAGTCCGGATTTGTATTTTTAGTCATATTGACAGTATGAATGAAATCGACATTTTGTCAATATAATGTCGATTTCATTCATTTTATGGACCTTAACGTCTTAGAGAATTCGGATTTTTAGCATCAGCTGAGTGCATACTCCCAACAAGCATCCGATTAAATTTCGAAAATGAAAATTTTGGCGTCGTATAAGCATCATAAGTTAACGCGAGCAAAATCAAAAACGTGGGCTTCATCAACCCACGAGCCAACAACCAAAATCCCCAGACAAAAATATTCTGAATAAACCCAACAACACCCGCCATAAAATCACCTCTTCCTTTCAAGACGATGAATCGCCCCAATAACAGTAGATCTCGGCACCCCAAGTCGTTGTGAAATGACTCGAGAACCCAAACCTTCCTCAACCCGCATGCGTGCCAGCTCCACGGGATCAAGACTTTGCTTTTTCCATAGGATTGTATATACTCGATTTACGGTAAGCCCCTGTGGTTCGATGAGTTTAGGGCAACCCCTACCAAATAAAAAAGGCTCGCTTTTAGCGGGCCTTTTTATTTGTGGATGTTTGAGCTGCGATCTTTAATCCGATCTCGAACCAAGAGGTTCATTAAAATAGCATCCTGCTATTTTTGCGTGAGCACAGGAGGCCCGAAGAGCGGCGAAGTGATTTTCGCCAACGTGATAACGGATGATCACGCCTGATTCTGTGACTTCGATTCTTTGGACAAGCTTTCTAATAATGGCAGCTACTGCTTCTGGCGCTGTTCGTTACTTATGATTTCTTTAAGCGTAACAGTGAAGGCTTCGAAGCTATCAACGCAAATAGGTTCTTCATGTGTTTGTACGGAGGCTTTTGCAGTAGGTAGTTCTAGATCAAGATCAGACTTTGTTTTTTGTAGCCGTAGGAATGCGACTCCAGCGAAAAGATGAAGCGCGCACCGGCGGAAGGGTTAAAGTCTAGACATTACTAGATTATGCCTGTAACTCTAGCGTTCGACTGTTTAATTATCCTAAACTCACGAGGTCACATGTGTCTGATCAAATTTCACGGTTATCAAATCTATTGCAGAAAAACGAATCCTTAATACTTAACCACTGGGCAGAAGCTCAACAAAAGATTATTGGCTTAAAAATTTCACAGCAAGATTTAAAATCACAGTGCGAGAATTTTTTCCGTTTACTTTTAGAATCCACAGCTAAAGACACGTCCGGTTCGATTCAAGGACAGTTTTGGACGGCAACAAAAAAAATGCTGGAGGAAATATCAAAGGCTCGCACTCTTCAAGGGTTTACGCCAACTGAGACCGCGACGTTTATATTTTCACTCAAAAGGCCTCTCTTTGATATTCTTAAAAAAGATTTGGGCGATAAGCCAGCTGAATTTTCTGACTCTATTTGGGCTGTGACTCAAACCTTGGATCAGCTGGGACTTTACTGTTCCGAAATGCACTTGCGGACGCGTGAGGCTGTGATCAGTCGTCAACAAGAGGATATGCTAGAATTGTCGACTCCCGTGGTCAAACTATGGGATGGAATTTTGGCTCTTCCGATGATTGGAACGCTCGATAGTAACCGCACCCAAATTGTCATGGAAAATCTTCTGCAAAAAATTATGGATACTGAAAGCGAAATTGCGATCATCGATATAACGGGTGTTCCTACTGTTGATACGCTGGTTGCGCAACATTTGATTAAGACGGTCACGGCCGCACGGCTTATGGGGGCTGAATGTATCATCAGCGGGATCAGACCCCAAATCGCAGCGACAATAGTCCACCTGGGGGTTGACCTCGGAGATGTCGCCACGAAATCGACATTAGCAGATGCTTTCAAGCTGGCACTCAGTCGGACCGGAAAAATGGTTGGCAAAAGTTCTACGATGAATGCACCTCGAGAAGTGAGATCATAATATGCAAAGAATCCCGATTTTGAAAATGGGAAGCTTTTTACTTGTGACCATCCAGGTCGACATGCATGACCAACTTGCGATGACTTTGCAGGATGATTTAACAAATCGTATATCTGAAACCGGTGCGCGCGGAGTTTTAATTGATATTTCAGCTCTGGATATTGTGGATTCTTTCATCGGCAGAATGCTTGCGGGGATCGCAGGAATGGCTAAAATTTTAGATGCGCAGACCGTGGTTGTAGGAATGCAACCAGCCGTTGCGATTACTCTAGTTGAGCTTGGACTTTCACTTGAAGGAATTAAAACAGCATTAAATATTGATCGAGGTATGAAACTTCTTCGTGACACTTTAAGTTTGTCAAATGACGAAGATCTGAACGGGTCCGAAGGCTTGCAGGATCCTGAAGTTCAATCAGGCGCACGTGACAACTGATCGAATTCAGATTCGCACACAAAATGATATTATTATGGCCCGGAAATTTGTTAAAGATTTGACGATCAAGCTTGGTTTTGGAATGACGGACCAAACTAAGATCGTCACCGCAGCCAGCGAATTGGCGCGAAATACGTTGGAGTATGGTCTTGGTGGAGAATTGGTGACAGAAATCATTGAAAACGATTCCGGCAGAAAAGGTATTCGTCTTTCCTTTACTGATGAAGGCCCCGGGATTGCTGATCTTAATCTGGCCTTAACAGATAGATATACTTCGGGAAGCGGTATGGGATTGGGACTTTCGGGATCTAGACGCCTTATGAGCGAGTTTACGATCGACTCAGTGGTCGGGAAAGGAACTCGTGTCATTGTCATCAAATGGAAATGATTTAAAGCACCACACTTACTGTTTCCCTATAGAAGAGGAAACTCAAATCGGTCAGGTCCGGCGTTTTGCAACCTTGCTATCCGAGCGACTACAATTTAACGAAACTAGAAAAGGTCGCGTTGGTATCATTGTGTCTGAATTGTGTACGAATCTGCTGAAGTATTCAAAAGACGGAGAAATTTTAGTACGGATCATTGACCGCGGTGTGGGGCTGGGTCTTGAATTTCTGACAGTGGATCGCGGCCCTGGAATCGAAGACATCGAACAGGCCATGAGTGACGGCTTTTCAACAGGCCAATCGGCGGGAATAGGGTTAGGTGCAATCAAGCGCCAATCAGACCAGTTCGATATTTTTTCAATACCAGCAAAGGGCACGATCATTCTTTCGGTGATTTTTGCGCACGACAATCAAAAACAACCCCTTTTTAATTATGGAGCGATTTCCATTCCCATTCATGGCGAAGTTGTTTGTGGTGATGCGTGGTGCTCGACAGAAAAGGAGGACAGCCTAGATATTTTAATGTCCGATGGACTTGGGCACGGCCCGTTAGCCGAAAAAGCCTCATTAGACGCTATCTCTGAATTAAAAAATAACAAGGCATACCCTGTTGATCAGATTTTAAAAAAAATCGATGGTCGACTGAAGGGTTCCCGCGGGGCCGCCGTTTTTTTACTGCGTTGGCATAACAGAAAAAAAATTGATTATGTTTCTCTCGGTAATATTAGAGCCGTTATTCAAACACAGGAAAAAATGAAAACTTTGATTTCGCAGAACGGGACTGCTGGACTTCGAATTCCAAATTTAAAAGTGTTCAACCAAGATTGGAGTGGCGAAGGATTTCTTATATTACACTCCGACGGTATAAACACAAGGTGGGACTTAAGCACCTATCCAGGATTAATGAACTGTCATCCGGGGATTATTGCAGGTCTTATTTATCGGGATTTTAGCCGAAACTCAGATGATGCCACTGTCTTTGTTTTGAAAGGATCAAATTGATGGGCCAACAAAATGGCTTTCCCCTTTATAAGATGCGCATAAAATATGAAGCCGATATTGTTACGGCTCGGCAAAAAACACGGCGTCTAACCCAGGTTTTTGGATTTTCGGGGCAAGATATAGCCCGATTATCTACAGCTGTTTCTGAATTAGCACGAAATGTTTATCAATATGCTTCGGGTGGTCTGATCGAATTCTTTTTCCAAGAGGAAGTCCCCCAAATGTTTATCGTCAGAATTTCCGATGAAGGACCGGGTATAAAAGATATCGATTCAATTTTAGGTGGGACTTATCGTTCACAAACAGGAATGGGAATAGGCCTTAATGGATCCAAGAAACTGATGGACATGTTTGAAATCAATACTGTCGTTGGTCAAGGCACAGTTATTTCTATTGGAAAAAATCTGGGAAGCGCAACGCGGGTTATCCTCAGTGCAGAGCTACCAAAACTGACAGCTCACCTAAATACATTGCCGTCTGAAAATGCATTTGAAGAAATTCAGAATCAAAATCGTGATCTACTTGAAGCGCTTGATGACGCTCGTGCCGCACGTTATGACCTGACAGTTGTGAACAATAAATTAAAAATGGCCTACGAAGATGCCGCCCTTGCCAATCAAGCCAAAACCCAGTTCTTGTCCAACATGAGTCACGAAATTCGAACCCCACTGGGAGTGATTTTAGGTTTTGCCGATTTGGCCATGGACACAGAAGCATCCGCTCAAGATCGTCAGACGTACCTAGGTACAATAAAACGAAGCGCTTTGGGATTAACTCATCTAATTGGTCAGTTTTTAGATCTTTCAAAAATTGAAGCTGGAAAAATAGAATTAGAACAGCTGCAATTTTCGCTGCCAAGTCTGCTGCAGGAGGCCGTTCTTGCCTTAAGCTTGCAGGCTAAAGAAAAAGGTATTTCACTGAGTCTAAAATCCGAAGGACCTTTTCCTGATTTGATTGTCGGCGATCAAACGCGCATTCGACAGATTTTACTTAATTTGATCAACAACGCCTTGAAATTCACTGAACGAGGAAAAGTCGAAGTTTTGGCTTCGGCAAAAAAATCAGAGAGCGAACCCAACAGTGTAACGATTGATATTGCGGTCAAGGATTCAGGAATCGGTATTCCCCTTGAAAATCAAACTCGGCTTTTTGAAGCGTTTTCACAAGCCGACAGTTCGACGACGCGGAAATACGGCGGCACGGGTCTTGGTTTAAATTTATCCAAGCATCTTGCAGAAGCCATGCGTGGGCGTCTTTTTCTTCATTCAAGCCGAGAAGGAATCGGCAGTACATTTTGTTTTAGTATTATTCTTTCGATTGTTCCTGAGACTAAATTTGAATTTCTTTCCAATTCAGCGTCTAATTCGATTCAAATAACTGCATCTCCAAGTTTGCGAGATGAACTTTCTGGAATGAGGATTCTTCTCATTGAAGATTCTGACGACAACCAATATTTATTTCAGCTTTATCTGAAGCGGTCGGGCGCAATCGTCGAGGCTGCCACAGACGGCTTACAAGGAGCCGAGCTCGCCAAGAACCAAATTTACCATGCGATTCTTATGGATATCCAAATGCCAAATTTAGATGGATATGGAGCTACAAAAAAAATACGTGAACTGGGAATC
>JAYSSX010000164.1:0-7347 GCA_043720315.1 Pseudobdellovibrionaceae bacterium
TTTGTTCTTTTACAATCGGCATCTGTGTTTGCCGCAACGGCAGAAGACGGTGCTTACAAGATCGATCCCGATCACAGCAATATCGGTTTTGAAGTTAATCACATGGGAATCAGTTTGGTGGTTGGCCGTTTTGATAAATTCACGGGAACAGTGATGTTTGCTTCTAAAGCGGCTTCATCGGTCAACGTAGATATTGAAATGAATAGCGTAAACACTAAAGTAGCACAACGCGATACTCATATCCGTTCGGCTAGTTTTTTTGATGTTGCTAACTTTCCAAAAGCCGCTTTTAAAGCAGACAAAGTAACTTATGATAACGATGGAAATCCAGCGACACTAGAAGGTACTTTGACTATGCATGGTCAAACAAAACCCGTAGTTCTTCACGTAGTTAGTTTAGGTGCTGGTAAGGCTCCATCTGGCGAAGTAAGAGCTGGTTTCAAAGCAAAAGGTACAATCAAAAGATCTGAATTCGGTATGACTCAAATGTTGAGCACTGTTTTAGATGAAGTTACTTTACTTTTAAATGTAGAAGCAATTAAGCAGTAATCTATGATAGCAAAAGGCAGTCTTCAAAAAATAAATGTTGTTCAAATTTGTATTCAAATCTGTGCCGTACTTATTCTTGCAGGCTGTCAGGTCCGAACCGAGCACAACTATCTTAAAACCGATGACCAGCCGGTCTCTAAAGATGCCTTAAAACAATTGCTGACTAAACCTCAGAGTATTGATTTTTCGCATGTTGAAAAAGCGGTTTTGAAAGATAGTTGTATTCAATGTCATAATTCAACGACTCATAAAGATGGCGTTGATTTATCCAATTACCAATCTATTTTAGTTCCTAAAGAAGGCCGCGTTTTAGTAAAACCGTTTGCGGCTGAAGAAAGTATTTTAGTTGATGTTTTAACCGCAGAAGGCAAACGTCATATGCCACCAATCGACAAGCCGCAATTAACACCAGATCAGAAGAAGTTAGTGAGTTTGTGGATTGCCAATGGCGCCAATGAAAATTCAGGCGTTGTCGTCAACAAGCCTGAACCAACTCTGAAAGAGTTGTTGAAGCCTTACTTTGAACATCCTGAAAATATTGATTACGCCATAGTTAAGAAGTACGTTTTTGATACAAGTTGTACCAAATGCCACTCGGCGCAGGGGGCAACGCCAGATCACGATGCGATTTCTTATTATGCGGATTTAACAACCTACGCGAGTATCTTTAAAGAAGATTTGCCAGCTGTCGTAAAAGGTTTTCCTGCGCAGAGTGAATTGTATAAAGCAGTTGCTGTGAATCAAACGATGCCACCATTAGATGATGGTTATGATTTGGTTGATGTATTGCGCGCTAAGGTATTGAGATTGTGGATATTAAATTGCGCAATAGAAAGCAAGGCAGCCTTAGGAGAAGAGACTCTGTCTCCAGATCCTGACAACGCTGACCATGTTCGTCCTTGCGAAGTAAAGTAAGTTAATTCCAAAACTAAATCCCCACCAGACGTAGGTCGCGTTAAGCTTCCAGCTAAAAGTCCGATGTTTGGTTATGGGGTTTTTATTTAAATTTATATTTAATAGTAATCGCATCTATTTAGGTTCAGCTGAATTAGAGGCTCGCTTTAAGCGCCTTTTGATGTTCTTAGTCGTTTGTCTTTCCTCTCACGTCATTCTAATGATGAGCCTAGAAAATTTAACTTTAGTAGATGCCATTTGGTTTACTTTAACAACCACATTCACGGTTGGATACGGCGACATTATTATTCATTCTGTTGGCGCTAAAATTGCCACTGTTATTCTAGTTTATTTCGGCTGCATCCTGACTATTGGTAAAGCGGCCAGCGATTATTTCGAATTTATTTCATTGAAAAAAGTTAGAATTACGAGCGGTAGATGGAGGCACAAAATGGAAGGGCATTTGGTTATTTTTGGTTCGCCTAAGCATGGACACATTGATTTTTTCAATGATCTCAAAAAAGAAATTCTCTTTAATTTTGGGCAGTCTGCTCCTGAATGTTTGGTTGTTACTTCACTTTGGGGAAATCATATTCCTGATATACTTCACTCCTTAGAATACCGCTGGGTAAACTCTTCCCAGTATGACCCCGCCTGTTTAGAAAGAATATGTCTTGATAAAGCCGCATATGTATTAGTTCTGGTGGATACATTTATTCCGAATGAAATTGATTATGCCAATGTAGAGTTAGTGTCGCGTATTCGCGAAACGGGTTACTCAGGTCCTATCGTTGCCGAAGTTACTTCTGAAAATCACAGGGCCCGTATGAAAAAAGTGGGAGCTACGGGAGTGCAACGTCCTATGCGATCGCACCCGGAAATACTTATTAAAACTTTGTTGTTTCCAGGTACTGAAGAGATTTTAGATAATTTATTTAGTGCAAAGGGAGACAATTTAATTAAAAAAGAGTTTATTTTCAAGGGCTCGTGGGATGAATTGGTTTCTTTATGTTTGGCAAAGCACGGCGGTCTACCATTATCGGTTTTGACCTGGGACGGTAAAATAGTCACTAATCCCATTAATGAAAAATTCTTGGATACTAAGGCCGTGTACGTTTTAGTCAAAGAAGATGAGTTATTGGTAAAACGTGGGCTTAAGATTCATTCGAATTATTTAAAACGTTCGGCTTAGAAAGCGGTACCGATATCCTTGGCGTCTTTGGCAGTAAAATTAGAATCAACACACCAGCAACAATGGCGACATCAGCAACGTTAAAGATCCCTGTTCGTAAGGGGCCAATTCCGACATTGATAAAATCAGTGACACTCCCGCGAAGCGCTCTATCAATCAGATTACCTAATCCTCCAGCTAAAACAAGACACAAACCGAAGGTTGCTAGGGGACTTGAATTCTTGTTTTTAAAAAGCAAATAACTCGCGACAACTAAAAACGCCGCCACGAAAACAGTAAAAATAAGAAATCGCAAAGTGGGGGGAAGTTGCGCGCCTAAACTTAAAAATGCTCCTGTATTTTCCGCGTGTTGAAGTCTAATCATATCGCCCCAAAAACTAATCGTTCCATGGTTCAAATTTTCGCGGGCTAAAATTTTCGTAGCCTGATCGCAACCAATAGTCGATATAACCAAGGTAATGATTAAAGTAATCCGAGCTGGCAATTTGTCTGAATAGGAAATCATCAGATGAGGCTAATCATGTTATAGATGAACGCCAAGGTTTATTTTAAAAAGTTATTTATTTCGAATTCTCAAAAGGAGAATTTAAATAAAGACGCACGATCGGCCAGTTTTGTTTTTATAATGAAAACAGAAGTTTGCGATCAATACCTTCAGAGTTGCCTTAATTTGGCCGATAGTTAGGTACAGATCTTTCCGGGGGGAACCTTGATTTTTAACGCCATCAATAGCGCTCGTGCTATGACTATAATTGTAATTTTACTGTTTCTAGGGTTAACTAGTTGTACGAAGGGTGGCTTTGCTACAATTACGACAACAGTAGGTACCGACTCTAGTTTAAATACAGTTCAGGATCCTACGCCGACTCCAGTTGCGACTATCTCGCCCACCCCGACAATGGCTCCAGAGCTTTCGCCTACGCCGACACCTTCATCGACACCAACGATGAGTCCGACACCGACACCAACGATGAGTCCGACACCAACACCAACGATGACACCGACCCCTTCTCCAACACCAACAGCGACTCCGGTGGCTCCTGTGGGAGATTCGCCATTCCTCCCTGGTTCCTCAACAAGTCTAATGGTACATGATCCTGGAAATATAAATTTTTACTTGGATCAAAAAGTCTTTAATCCACTTGCTGCGAGCGGAACGTTTTCTGGAGTACGGGCCTCAAAGTCCGTTGCCTTGGGGAAAATAGTTGCCGGTAACAGCTCTCCTCTGGTTGCGATCAAGATTTATAATGATACTGATATCACCCAAACATTAACTCAAACCTCAAGTACCGGAGAAGTTTTCTTCAATTTCGAAAGCCCAATTCCCGTGGCCATTCCGGCGAAGTCACAAGTAGTGCTGAAGTTTCGCGCCCAATCGACCTCGATGGGTTTTCGAAATGCAGATTTAAAATTTGATTTTAGTTCGGGTAAAAGTTTCATCTTAAGTATTTCTGTAAACGTAAAATGATGTGGCATAAAGGTAAAAAAATGAGCAAAAAAAATCTTTTTCTATTTATTACTTCATTATTTCTTTTGGGAGCTTTTTTCCAAAACTGTAGCAAGCCGCCAATTGATGACGGTAAAAGAAATCCTAATAAATCTCCGCTTTCAGAAAATGGAAATTCTAGTTTGGTCAGCCCTGGAACTATTCAAACCAAAGTCATTGACGGAGTAGACGTCGCGGGTTTTGATACAGGAACATGGATGTACGTATTCGTTGATGATCAATGTATAGTGGCCAGAAAAGATGTTGTACAGAATACTCCTTTTTATTTTTTAGATCCTTATTTAAAAAGGCAGTTTGATTTTAACGCTGCTGTCGGAAAATACAATGTTTCCATGATCACGTTTCAGTTGCAGACTTTCGTTTCTAAGGAAGATTTTGAGAATGCTTTAGCCTTGGATAATTGCGCGACGGCTTCCTATTTGACTGCAAATGCGCCTGAAGCTTACACTTCTACTCCACCTAACATGGCAGGCGGCTCGACCGGAACATGGGCATTGATGGGTCTTGATGACGCTGTTCTTCAATCACTGCTCACATTAAATAAGTCGACCAAAGTTAATGTCGGAATCAGCAGTGCAGGATTTAATCCAAATATTACACCGGCACTGCCGTTAAGCAGTGGCGCGGCGGGTTTGCCGCAAACAGATTCTGACAGTGCAGGGACAATGTTGGCCTCAGTTATTGCTATACCTAAAAGCGGCAACGGAGTACAAGGTGTTGCCGACGGCGTCGCGCAGTTGATTCCAGTTTCAATGCCGGCGAATTACGAAAGTTTAATGTTTTCCAGTCTCGTTTTTTCATTGATCAAACAAACCGTTAATCGCGGCTCTGATGTTTTGGTTTTGCCACTGTGGAAAAAAGGTATGGCCTTTTGTGACCCTTTAATTGGCCAGGCTATCTTTTATGCTATTGAGCGCGGTGTCACCGTTGTTATTCCGGCAGGCAAAGGAACCACTCTGGATAATGATTCCGGGGAAATAGTAGGTCCAAGAGATTTTAGTTTATTTCAGACGTCGAATACGGCGCAAGTGGCCTGCTGGGGTCGTTATTTTCGCGGTGCTATCGCAGTTGGCTCACGAACTAAAAACAGCACAGTTGAAATAGCTCCCTTTTCAAATTACGGAGTCGAAGGTGTAGAACTGTTAGCTCCAGGAAAAGATGTGGTAACGGTCGACAAACTTTCTCATGTCGTATTGACTTCGGGCACGGAGATCTCCGCCGCACTCACCGGTGGGGCGATTGCTCACATCATCAGTTTCTATAAATCCAAAGGTTGGTATTATTCACCTTGGCTGGTAGAAGATACATTGATGAACGGTTCAGCAACTGCCACAAATCTGCCCTTGAGCGGTGTAGCGATTAGAAAAAATAAAATTTTAGATTTCAAAATTTTAAAAGATTTTATAACTTCCCTAAATTCTGGAACGGAAGAATCGGCGCGATTGCAAGCAACTGATAATCCTGAAGCCGGACAAAACATAAATCTCGGTTCAGTGCCTGCAGGCGAACGCCCAATGAAGTTAGATGTGTTTACAAAACAAACAACCGTTTATGTTAAAGATCGAAATCAAATGCAAGCCGTTTTTTATTATCTTTCCGGCGCGGTAAAGGTAGTCACTGACCAAATCACTTGGAGCAGTAGTGATCCTATTAATTTTCCGATAGATAACCAAGGAATTGTTCGTCCTAAAATTGCTGGTACCTTTACTATAACCGGGAAAGACCCAACTACTCATTTGACCAATTCTTACACCGCGACTGCAGTAGATATTGATACAGTCGGGGGAGAAAGCGCAAAACTGGTTCGCTTGGAATTGCGAGATATGTGGTCGTCGACTCATTCTGTAGAAGCGAGTTCGGCCGGATACAAAATGTTGACCCCTTATCTATATGTCGATGTTTGGGCCGTTTATGAAAATGGAATTTCCCGAAAAGTTACTGACAATTCGGTCTTCACCGTTTTTTTAGATGGGAATGTTATTGGTGGAGAATATATACAAACTTTCGCGACTGCCACCTATTTTCCCAAATATGGGTTCTTTCGCGGCGGGCGGACACATGATCTGCAATTATTTTATCGCGGGTTTCAACAAACTTTGAAAATACAAATGCCAGCGTTCACATTTAATGGCTGGAGTTGGCCGTACAATGTAACTAGTAGTACTTATAACAAGCCAATTGTTAGCTTCTCTGACAATGCAATTACTCTTTACAATATTGGCTTGTGGATGGGAATTCAATATAAGATTCCTAAGTGTCAGTTTTTGGGGGCTGAAACGGATTGCCCAGCAACGAATGGAGTAAATGCTATTTGGGGTTGCAGTTCTTCGCCTTGCGAGTTACTACCTACGACGACCTTGCCTCAGTCGGGTTTACAGGCGATGGGTGGAGTGGGTAACGGAGCTTCGGTTGGAGCCGGGGACTATACTGTTGATCAGCAATATGTTTTTTATGGAAACGGTTTGGCCGAACCGAAAAGATCGTCCCTCGCGGTGAAAGTTATTGAAGCGCCTAAGGTGAAAGTCATCCAATACGCCGGGTGGGTTTTTTCTTTACCAGAACTCAGTTCGTCTCCAGGCACTTCGGTAGGGACCGTTCAATTGGCGCCGGTTTGCAGCGGGATGCAAGGCTTGGTTTTTAATCAAAATGTGGCCCTCGGAATCGAAGAGTATTTTCGAAGACAGATGTACGATAGCGTCTCTGAAGTTTCAATTTCTAGTGGGACCGATGTTTTCACCGGTTATAAAACGGATCAAACTTTGGGTGGAATTTTAATTACTGAACCAGTCAGTCATCCTAAAATGTTTTTTAAATTAACGGATTTGAATATTTCAACTACTATCACGGGTCCAGATGAAATCATTTCAGCACCGATGGATTCCAGATTTAATTTGGCAGAAGCGGCATTTGGAGCAGCCAACCTTAATACACCTACCTCTTTGCCAGCTTTACCACCTGTGGTTCCTAAAGATCCCTCTTGTTTACTTCCCGCTCGGGCGAATGGCAGTCATTCAGGTTCGGGCACACAAATGGATCCCTACGTTGTATGCACTTGGGGAGAACTAAAGCAGCTACCTACGATGGTGCCGCCATCGCTGATTTCTTCAACTTACATGGCGTTAGGTGCCGATCTTAATTTAGCGGCGGAACCAAAAGTAACGGCTGATCTGCATAATATCCGGTCTTTCAGTGGACGGAACCATCG
>JAYSSX010000165.1:0-4498 GCA_043720315.1 Pseudobdellovibrionaceae bacterium
CACTATTATGAAACGGGGGATATTCAGGACATCGCCGATTATGTTGGTGATAGTTTTTATCTGGCAAAAATGGGACAGCAAGTGACTGCTGATATTATACTGTTAGCCGGCGTTGTATTTATGGCTGAAAGTGTGAAAATTCTTAACCCAAAGAAAACTGTTTTGGTTCCAGATCTAAATGCGGGCTGTTCATTGGTCAGTGGCGCCCCATTCGAAGATTATCTGAAATGGCGCCAGCAATATCCTGACGGAATTGCAGTAACCTATATTAACTCGAGCGCAAAAGTTAAAGCCATTTCGGATGTAATTATTACTTCTAGCAATGCCGAACAAATAATAAACTCTATACCAAAAGATCGCCGGATCTTGTTTGGTCCAGATCGTCATTTAGGAAATTACCTTTCAAAGAAGTTAAGTCGTCCATTTATAAACTGGCAAGGCGAATGCGAAGTGCATGCATTATTTTCTGCCAAAAGACTTTTTGAAGTCATTTCTGCAAATCCTGACGCCACAATAATCGCACATCCAGAATGTGATGAAACGGTTTTACAATATGCCCAAGTGATAGGTTCGACCTCTCGACTTTTAGAAGAAGTGGAAAGGAATCCAAATAAAAAATTTATTGTAGCCACCGAAACGGGAATTTTTCATCAGATGAAAAAGAAAAGACCCGATGTACAGCTGATTCAAGCACCGGTTGAAGACAAAGCATGCGCTTGTAATGATTGTCCCTATATGAAGTTGAATAATTTGGAAAAAATTGAAAAAGCATTACTTTCGAACACGCCAGAAGTAAAAATGCCTGAAGAGTTAAGACTTCAGGCATTTACATCTTTAGATCGAATGATGAAGATTACTGCAGGCCAACCGGTTAGTTGGCCTAAGGTGTTTAGCCCAGCAGCTAAACTAGAGTTTTCACCTTAATTAGTTATCGCTATCTGGAGCATCGTCTACAGTTTCAATATTGTTATTGCCAATTTTTAATTCTTCGGTAAAACGCATTGGCTTTAATTTGCTTACCCAACTAGGCGCAGAAATTCTATAGTGATTAGGATCTGGTCTTCCTGTTTGGTTATTAACAGGGCGACTTCCGCGATCACCGGCTGTACCCATCCACCAACGAGTATGAACTGGCAGATCGTATCTAGGAATATTAACCAGAATATCATCAAATTCTTTAACCGGTAGACCTGCAATTGAACCCAATGTCTGCAAAGTTTTAGACCAGTCACTTCCATAGTCATAACCTTGATCAGGAGAATGAAGATCAAAGTACGGAACTTTAGTTGGAAAATCCTTCAAGGCATATTTTGCTGTAGGGCCCATGGTAATTATGGCTTTAACATCGCCTTGCGCAAGTACTGCAGTTAAAATTTCATTTCTTACTTTCGTAACCTGAGCATCTTTCACTACTTGAAGACGTTCTGTTGTGGTTAGGTCCAAAGTGTCTACAGGTAAAGTTCGGATAACAAGATAATCTTTACCGACGCCCGTCGCATTGATGAAAGCTTGTAATTTTTGTCCCGCTGTTCCCGTTAAGGCACGAGTTGAAAACATATCGTCGTGTGAAGTTTGATCTACTAAGAAAACTAATTTCGCGCCTTTCGCTCGACCACGGTAAATCGGACCGTTTCCGAATGACCAGTGTGAAGTAACTCCTAACTTTGCAAAATCGGGCCATTTATTTTTTCCTTGTCCTTGTAGTGCTAAAGATAATGGACAAACATTGACTGCTTCTCCGCAAGGACCGTAGTCAAAATCTAAAATAGATTTAGGATTTTTTGGATCAAACTTCGCAGATTCATAAGGCAGATCTAAAGCTCCCATTTCGGGAATAGGATCATTTTTATCAATTACTAAATCTGGCATGTATTCAGGTTGGTAAGTAAATAGATCTTGTGGCGGATTGTACTGTCCAATTTGAGAGAAGATTTGAATATGCGCAGCACCTCTACGATTAGATGAAGTTCCAGCCGCACCCATTCTCCAATTTGTTCCGAAAGCAAAATCCATGTAAGGAATAGGAGCATTTTGATACTTATATTCAGCATCCAAATTGCCACGTTTCATTGTTTGCTTAACACCAGCAGCATCAATCCATGTATCAACTGGCAACCAAGCTGCATCTTTCTTAATTCTTACTGCCGCTTTGGCCGCTGCGGCGCTGAAACCTCTGATGATATTTTTCAAAGCCTCGGCACCACCATTATTAGGATTTGCGCCACCTGGATGTGGAACGCCTAAAACCAATAATTTCTTTTTCATTCCAAACTTTTTCTCGACACCTGAAGTGTCGCAGTTTGCAATTTCATTATATACAGAACATTTTCCGCCATTGGCATTGATCCAAGTAACTACGCTGGATTGTCCGCCACCACCAACACCGAGAATCACGGCCAATGAATCTTTATTGGTTTCTGCCATGTGATTAAATAGTTTATGGCGATATTTTACTATAGGAGAGTCTAAATCTTGTTCCATCCATAAATAAGTTGGAGACGTAGTCGCACGTTGACCATTAATTGTGTAAACATATGTGTTCATAAAAACATAGCTGCTGTAAACGCCTAAATGATTAATAAAATTTTGAGTTTTTGTTCCGGTTGATCCAGTAAAAGCGCGATTAGTGACATTTTCATCCTGAGCGCCTTCTTGGCCAACTACGAAAACCTTAACTTGGTTCGTACCTAAACGACCGCGGTACCACATTGGGCCCATCATCCAACGAAATTTCTCGTCGCTATTATTTTCTTCAGGCTTCAATTCATTTCTTTCAGCCTGAATTTTTTTTACTTCGATACCTAAACCGCGATAATTCGGAGCCTGGCCAAATAACTCTGCCCATCCTGAATCTTTTGCAGGACCCGGATCAAACATCGCTGGACTTCCTCGGCGAGAATCATTTGCCTCTAAACCCGCTGGAGAACGCCAATTCGTTCCTGTTGTTGTTTCTGGCTTCATGTCCGTTGTAGACATAGGCGCAGGATTACTAGCCGTATGGGTAGGAGTAGAAGTACAGCTACTTAAAACTGTTGCAACTACGGTTAAAATTGAAATTGAAATTTTTCTATGACTCATGACTGGAACTCCTCGTTTTTTTAGACTCTCACATATTACCTAGACCAAAAAATATTTAATAGTCCAGATTGTAACACATTACCAAATCTGGACATTTCTTTTGCGTGAAAAAAAGTAAAAATAAGAGAATGAAAACCAAAAAACAAAACCTCTTTTTTATATTTACTGTTCTACTGTTGTGCTTTTATTTCTATCAAACTAATCAAACGCCTTCTGGAGGTTATGATTTAAGTTCAGAAACACCAGTAGTTGGCGATGACTCGGCAAGCAAAAATGAATCTGATGCGAATGCATTAAAAGTTCCTGATTCAGTACAAAAGACTTATTTTGTATCTGGTTTCCTTAAAGAAAGTCCAAACCAAAAAGTTTATCTTCAAATCGAAAATAAAATTATTAAGAATGTCTTAACTAAAAAACCAAAAGGAATCGTTTACGAATCCAATTCATGGATTGCTCCGGCATTTATCGATATGCATAATCATCTAAAGTATAATATTTTGCCTTTGTGGTCACAAGCCAAAGGCCAATTCATGAATCGTTACGAGTGGCGTGACAAATTTCCTACCTACAAAGACGCAGGAAGTTTTAACATGCGGGCCGTTCCTTTATCTTCCATTTGCACTGCGGTTCGATATGCCGAACTCAAAGCCCTCTTTGGCGGCGCAAGTGCAGTTCAAGGAATCGGCGGCGATCGTGACTGCGCCTTGAATTTTGGTGTAAAGAACGTAGAAATTCCTGATGAATACAAAAAAAATATGCGAGCAATGGGATTAACGGATTTTATTTTACCGGAAGTAATGAAGCCGGTGCATGGTTTAAACCCCGAAATGCAAAAGTACAATGGGGATTACGATCTAGCTTTACTTAATTTTATGGAAACCAACAAAGTATTGGATTGGTATGACCTTTTCGTAAATCAAGATCGTTCCCTAAAAAATGGTTTGCTTCTTACTATCGGTAATTCTTTCAATCTAACTGAATCGCAAAATTCCGCGGAAGATTTTAATGCTGTAAAAAAAGATATCTCCGACTTTATGGTAAGTAGCCTTAAAGTTCCAGCGGCAAAAGTTGAAGTAAAGTTAACAGATTTACAAGGATGGATATTTGGGATTAAAGATGACAAAGGCGATATTAAAGGGGGATACCTTTCTTCTGCCAAAGCAGAGCCACCAATTACCAGAGAAAACCTTGTAAAAAATGACAACGCCTATAATTATTTAAAAACAACTTCGGTCATGATTTTTGCGTCACCAATTAAGTCTTACATTACCGACTTTGAATACTACATACGATCACGTGCGATGTTATATCTGGCAAATAACCAAAGAATGGGAATTATCACTCACTTGTCCGAAGGTGCACGTCTAGATCCCTATAATCTTTTAGAATATCAATACTTGAAAAAGTACAAATTGAACAA
>JAYSSX010000166.1:0-4035 GCA_043720315.1 Pseudobdellovibrionaceae bacterium
CGGCTGCACCCTTGAAATTACTTAACTTTACCGTAATTGGAAAACATTCATTTTTATTGAGTCTCGCATCTGTAACAATCACTGTACTAGCTTTTAAAATGGATGAATCTAATAGTAAATTATGTCTCAAATTCGGATAAGGACTTGCTGTGATCCAAACATTTTTAAAGTCAAATCCTGTAGTCACCACAGTGTTGCTTTCAATATTATCGGCGCCAAAACTTCTTGCCGTAAACATATCGGTCCTTAGATACATTAAAGGCAGCGCCTCATAAGGTTTGGCCAGCGAAACTCGATAGGCTGTAGAAAAAGAATCAGAAATAATCGTCGAAACTCCACCATTTCCGCAGAATCCTACCAATCCACCAAAGTATCCACTCGCAGCGTTTGAATTGATCTGGGTGCTTTCGACGGAACTATAAGCAATGGTAGCATTACAAAAAGTACCTATAATGGAACCCACATTAGGGTATGAAGTTCCACTTAGCTGATTTACTGAACTGTTCGACAGACTGATATTTAGAAAAGTTGCATTCCCGACATTGCCTGCAAGGGCGCCTACTGAATTTTCATATCCCCCGATGATATCAAAGTGATCTAACTTCAAATTCATCACCGTAGCAGCGTACAATCGACTAAATAAGCCTACACCACCTAGCCTGGTATTCGGGTCAGCTGTTGAATTATCAATAATTTTTACATTTCTGATGGTGTGATTTTCTCCGTCCAAACTTGCGTTGGAAAAGAGAACTCCGTTTCTTAGAACGTTGTTGAAATCCAAATCAGCCTTCAGTGCAAAGTTACTGCCTTGGCAAACCGATGACTTGGGCAAAAAGTAATTGTCAAAATCAGCTACCGAGTGAATTTCCATAACGGCTAAACATAAAGTAACTGGCGCAGAAGTTTCGGTCATTCCAGCTACATTGGTAGCCTGCACTTTGTAAATTCCATTTACATTGGGGTTTAAGGAAGAGACCGAAAGATACTGCGAGTTGTTTCCAGGAATCGCAACGTCGTCTTTAAACCACTGAAAGGTTAGACCACTTCCCGAAACTATTTGAACACTTAATTGTGCAACTCCATCAAAAGGAATATAAACTGCAGCAAGAGGTTTCAGTACCGGCCCTGGAGTTACTGTTAAATTCATTGATGATTCCACCGATCCCACTGCATTAGTGGCGCGGACTTTATAAGTCCAATAACTTTGGCCAACTGGTGGTAATGTGATTGAAGTTAAACCTAACGTATTTGTAGCCGCACCTGGGATCAGTTCACCATTTAAGAACCATTCATATTTATCGACCTGTGAAGTGGTCATTACTTTCAATTCTAAATTGGAATTTTCACCAACTGTTTTACTAGCTAAAGCTTGGGAAAAGGTGATGGAGTCTATCACAATTACCTTTACAGTACTTTCCAATACCCCAGCCGAATTTTTTGAAACTAATTTATACAATCCCGAGTTTGCACTGGTGACATTGGTTACTTTTAACGACGACTGAGTAGCGCCACTAATTAAAACATCGTCTCGGAGCCATTGAAAAGTCGGTGCCGGAAATCCGGTTACGCCGGCACTTAAATTCAAAGTGGAGTTTTTAGCCAGATTTTGTGACTCACTTATTTGAGTTAATTTAGGTGCAGCACTGGTTTGATTCACTAAAACCAGCATGAGATTACTTTCAATGGTACCCAAATTATTGCTGACTGTAGCCTTATAAACGCCGGTTTGCGATCGTTGTATAGAATTGAAAATCAGATAATCACGATTTTCGCCTACTAACAATATATCATTGAAAAACCATTGAACGGTCGGCTTAGGGTATCCATCAACAACAACTCTCAGGTAGGTAAAATCACCTTCCATTGCGCTTAACCCTTTAGTATCCATATTAATAACCGGGGCGGATGCCCCAGGAGGATTTTTTACATTTAAAGAAATCCCTCTGGTTTCAGGCTGCCCTACTAAGGCGTTTTTTGACTCATCAAAAAGTTGCGCGCTAAGGTAATAGGCACCAGCGTCTTCGGTTTTAAGATTTGATAAAATAAGATCAGAATAAATTTCACCCTGAAGATCAGCGCCATTTCTGCGCCACTGAAAGACAAAGTGGTACCCAGTTGCCTTAGGAACGTAAACCGATAAAATAGCTGTCTCACCCATAATTCCGGTAATGGACTCAGGCGCAACTATTTTTGTAACTGAGGTTTGGAAATCTGCAACAGGCTCACCCAGGGAATTATAACTACTTTGAAAATTTGATCCACAATTTTGAAATAATAAAAGCAAAGAGATCATACAAAATGCTGCTGAGAAATAGACGAGCCGATTAACAAACAAAAGACGCTTCATTCTTCCCCCGTGTGTACTTAACTATAAAGTCTTATCGGCAAAACTAAGATGCTTTTAAGTAAAAGTAGAGGTTTTTGTTCGTAAACAATACAGTCAATTTCTAAATGCATTTAGATGGGGACGCATCAATCTGATACGATTATGCGAATTGCCTTAGCGGCGCTGCTTTAACTTACGTTTTTTTCCACCAAAGTCAGTTAGTTTGAAGTCAGGATCAAAACCTAAATTTACCGAAATGGCGGCTTGAATTCGGCCATCTGAAGTTTGCCCAGGATAAACGCCTTTTTCCACTGAATAAGAAGCTAAGTCTAATTGAAATAGCCACATATCTAAACCCAATCCGTAACTCGTGTAACCTTGATAAAATCCGGCACGAATATCGATAAACGCTAATGAAGCTTCAGCACCGAAATGCAGTTTTTTTCCTAGTTGTTCTTTACTGTCGGTAATGTGGCGGTATTCAAATCCGGCGGCCCAACCTAGCAAAGGAATGTCTCCGTGCGCGGTTAGGCTCATCATTAAATTGTCGTCGATGTGATTAGGTGCAACTTTTCCCGGATTCGCAATGAACCTGGCATCACCGACGTCTTGCCATGTTACTGAAAGTGTCGGAGTCGTCGGCACTGGCGCTTGCATCATAAAACCCACATCCAAAGCATATGCATAACCAGCCTGAGAAAAGTAACTCGTTAATGCACTTCCAGAAATGTTACTCAATTCATCAGGACCGATCGAAGCCGATCCACCAACGCGCATAATTTTTTTGGCATTTATTCCGAAGGCCATTGCCGGACCTAAAGGAATAGCTCCACCCATAACATATGCGGTATCGCTAAATAAAGTAAAATCCATATTTGGATAAGGCGGGTTGTTTAGCCGAAGAGTCGTATACGTTTTGCTGTACATCCCGACACCAAAGTAAGGCATTGCGTATGACAACCAATAATTTGCCCCGATCCAAACATTAGTCCCGTACATAGAACTTAATGAACTAAAACCTGACATTCCACCACTCGCACTTAAACTATTCGCCAGCTCTAATCCATTTAATCCGACATTTACGTCGAAGACATTTAAATTTAGCCCTTTAGTAAATCCCAAAGAGGCCGGATTTAAGAACATATTGGAAGCATTATCATTATCGTAAATGTGAACTCCGCCCATTCCTAACGAACGCACACTTTCAATAGGCTGAATTAATTCACGCGCTTCCGCCAACGAGAATCCAAAAATCAAAAATAAAAATAGAAGAATTCTTTTTACGGACATGGATTATTACTCGCCGTCATTCCAGCCCCGCTGGTATTTAACAAAGTCCGAACTGCCAATAGTGAAGTTGGAGCAGCTAAAAAAGTGGCTTCATCTTCAATTTGGCAAACCGATGGGTCAGGTAAAGCATTGCAGGCCGAAGTCACAGAAGACAAATCAATTCCCAAACTAGAATTAATATTTCCAATGTTGGCCAAAATTATTCCTAATCCCGCACCAATTTCTGCAACTTGTACGTCTGAGATGTTGGTGGCCGAACAAAAACTATTTCCTGCATTAGTGCCGTCAAAGGGCGGGCTATCGGTAATACCATCATCATTGGTATCGGCAATCTGATTAAGATATACACCCATTTTGGTCATACCCAGGATAACCATAAATAAACTTTCATCAGAAGTTCGACCCGTAACTGTCGGGTG
>JAYSSX010000167.1:0-1838 GCA_043720315.1 Pseudobdellovibrionaceae bacterium
TACTTAGCCTATGTTCCCGAAATCGCCTATCGAATGATTCCCGTATCGTGTTTATTGGCGACACTGTTTACTTTGGCTACATTACAGAAATCCAACGAATTAGTGGCCCTGTTTAGTATTGGTATGGGTTTAATTCGCGTCAGTGTTCCCATCATTATTTCGATTCTTTTGATAGTTACTTTAGAGTTTTTTCTAAGTGATCAATTTTTACCAAAGTTGGCGCAGACCAAGAATTTTATCTTCTACACCGAAATCAAAAAAAATCCTTCGCTGTATAGTACGGTAAAAACCAATCGAATCTGGTATCGGTCTAAGGACACGATCTTTAATATTAAAACCCTGAACGAGCAAGAACATAAGGCGCAGGGTTTAACGATGTACTACCTCAATGAGAATTGGGATTTACTTCAGATGGTGACGGCTAAAGAAATCAAAATGAATAAAAATCAATGGACCTTGTTCG
Organism: Pseudobdellovibrionaceae bacterium; assembly: GCA_043720315.1. Lineage (GTDB taxonomy): Bacteria > Bdellovibrionota > Bdellovibrionia > Bdellovibrionales > Bdellovibrionaceae > JAYSSX01. The sequence continues at coordinate 464 of JAYSSX010000167.1, forward strand.
AGGGCTCAGTCACTTTATTTACCGAAGAATCTAGTTTCCCATTAACGAGTCCGTTCAAAGAAAAGACAATCGTAATGTCAGAGGACGCGAACGATCTCAGCTCTACAGCGCACCCCTCGGATGTGCTGTCGGTTAAAGAGCTACAGCAATTTATTAAAAAAAATAAAGAAGCCGGATTAGATACGATTCGGTATGAAGTGGATTATCATGCCAAGTTTGGCTTTGCTTTTTCGGCACTGGTCATGTCGTTATTGGGGATCCCTTTTGCTTTGTCGCGCGGCCGATCTGGCGGAATCATGGTGAACATAGGCGTTTGTTTGGGTTTAGTTTTCGTTTACTGGATAATGTATAGCTCTTCGCTGACTTTGGGTCAGCACGGGCAAATTCCTCCGATATTGGCGGCCTGGAGTCCCAACCTCATTCTAGGCGGTTTTGCTACCTATATGATTCAAAGAAGAAGAGAGTAGTTTTATGATGCAAAAATTGATTCTTGTATTGGCAGCGGTTTTTTTAAACGCCTGTGCCGTGATGACTCCGGTGCACGAAGCTGAATCGCCAGAAGTTTTAGGAAATTGGGGATTTAAATTCGGCTATTTAGTGGGAACCTCCAATGTGGTTGGTACCGAGCGCGTTCTTTCTTCAGGACAAGATCTTATTTACGAAGATGCCCTTATTGGATCACGAATCGCATTCGGATTTCTGGATCATTTTCAATTAACGTTTGATGCTTTTGGTGGGCCCGGTTCAACGGGAAGTTCGGCTGCTTTAAAGTGGCAGTTTAAAGGAAATAATTATTTTGAAGCCAAAGCCGGCGACGTAGCAATGTCTTTCATTTTAAGAAGCTGGAACGGAAATACTTTGGATTATGATCCCAATATCTCTGGCGATATTTATGCCGAAAGTGATATTGAAGGTAAGGGTTTGGACTTCACCTATTTAGTGGGCTATCGAATGTTAGATTGGTTAGGGGTGTATATTGGACCCAAGTACATAACCGGAAGTGTAACCGAAAAATACAAATCCGTAGATAACGGACCCGTGGTTTATGAAGCCAGCCGTGACGTTACTTTGTATGGGGCGATAGCCGGTTTGCATATGTCGCCGCACTCGAAACATTTTGCATTCGATGTATCGATGGAGATTCAGTACATGAACACACCAGCAACCTATTCTAACGTTCGTACCTGGCAACAAAATAGAGCGATTGGAATTTCCATCCCCTTTAGTTTTAACTAATAACAAACGCTGTGCTTAGTTTGATTTAATCTGTTCAAAAAGCTCGGACAGTCCTCGCCCCAATATGCTCATTTTAAATAACTCAAAATTTTTTTTAGGGGCTGCGGAAATCGTTGTTGAACAAATTAAATCAAACTAA
>JAYSSX010000168.1:0-4796 GCA_043720315.1 Pseudobdellovibrionaceae bacterium
CTAAGACAAACCGATTGCGCCTTGATCGTGATTCCACGTTCGCGCTCTAAATCCATATTATCTAAAAATTGAGCTTTTTCATCTCGCTCGGCCAATGAGCCTGTTGCGTTCATCAAAGCATCAGCCAGAGTAGATTTGCCGTGGTCAATGTGCGCTATGATAGAAAAGTTACGTATAAATTTTGGATCCATTATTATAAAGTTTTAACCATTTCTTTTAGTTCGTTCACTTTGTTCAGTTTTTCCCAAGAAAATTCATCGCGACCAAAATGACCATATGTCGAAGTGTTCGAATAAATAGGTTTTAACAAATCAAAGTCTTTGATGATATGAGCCGGTTTTAGACTCCACAGTTTTTTAACGGCCTTTTCTAATTTCTCAGGGCCGACTTCGCTGGTTCCGAAATCATTAACATTAATACTTAACGGTTCAGCAACACCAATCGCATAAGCAACTTGCACCAAACACTTTTCAGCCAATCCTGCAGCCACGATATTTTTTGCCACATGTCTGGCTGCATACGCAGCCGAGCGATCAACTTTTGAAGGATCTTTACCAGAGAAAGCACCACCACCATGCGCCCCATGTCCACCATAGGTATCAACGATAATTTTACGGCCAGTTACGCCAGCATCACCCATTGGACCGCCGGTCACAAAGATGCCTGTTGGGTTAATAAAATATTTTGTTTTAGCGTCTAGCCATTTTGACGGAATGTGTTTTTTAATCACTTCTTCCATGACTGCTTCTTTTATCTGAGACTGACTGGCACCGGCTGCATGCTGAGTAGAAACGACGATAGCATCAATTCTTTTCGCATTGCCCTTTTCGTATTCAACGGTGACTTGCGACTTAGCATCAGGTCTTAAAAAGTCTACTTTACCAGATTTTCTTAACGCCGAAAGCTCGCGTAAAATTTTATGCGATAGGGAAATTGTTAACGGCATCAATTCAGGAGTTTCGTTAACAGCGTAACCAAACATTAAACCCTGATCGCCAGCACCCTGTTCTTCAGAAAGAGTATCTTTAACTCCAGCGGCAATATCACGAGATTGCTTACCTACAGCCAGCATCACTGCGCAGGTCTTATAATCAAAACCTTTGCTGGAATCGTCATAGCCAATTTTTCGAATTGTCTCACGAACAATGTCCGTCATGTTGATTTGTGCATTGGTCGTGATTTCACCGGCAACAACAACTAAACCCGTTGTTAATAAGGTCTCACAGGCGACGCGGCCTTTGGGATCTTGGGCTAAAATAGCGTCCAAAATCGAGTCACTAATTTGATCAGCCATTTTATCTGGATGGCCTTCACTAACGGACTCACTTGTAAAAAAATAATTCTGCATGGAATTCATAATCATTTCCCCTCGAATGGAGAGCGCCTTTTGCTTTGCGCCAACCAATGAAAATTAGCAAATGAGTGTAGAGGGGTCAATAAGGCAGTTCTTTGACTCGCCTGTATGAAAGGGTAAAGCCTGTTAAGCGAAGCCCTTTAAAAAGCAAAACCCCCGAGATCGGGGGTTTTGAGAGTAAATCTTTTAAGGTTTGCCTTTATTTTAGGCTGATTTTTTGCCAAAATAACTGGCTGGCGTAAATTCCATCATCTCGTTCATTTGTTCAAACTTAGCCTGTTTTGAATGGTCAAATTTCTTATGGGCCTGCATCTTTTCTTTCTGTTTAGCAAATTGCTTGCTCAACTTTTGAGCCAACATGTCTACTGCCACATAAAATGTATCGCCGCGAGCGTGGGCTTTAAAATGAGCATTACCATTTTTTACTGTCATTTCAACAGAACACAAATGTTTCTCCATAGTGTAATAAATGTTCGCCGTACTTTCCTTCAGCAAATACTTTTCTAATTTATCGAATCTTTCTTCGGTAAAAAGTTTGAGTGCTTCAGATATATCGACATGTTTAAATGAGTGTTTCCACTTCATGATTCTCTCCTGATAAAGAGTTAGAACTAGAAGAATTACTAGTTACCTTACTTATCGGCCAAACTAGACTTTTGTAGAGGTGAAATTTGAAAAATAGAAAAAAAAGCGTCAAGAATTTCTACAGATTTTGCGTAAGAAGTGCTCCAGAAGCGGAGTTTATGACTTACAGAATTAACCATTATACAATGGTTTTTAAGGCCCTATTGAACTACTGTTTCAGATTTGTTTTCGTAGGAAACGGCACCCTGAAGATTCGAATAAACCGTATACCCATTTACCGTTTGCGTATTACCGTCCACATATGCGGATTCACCGATACTGGTAGAAACCGTAAAACCATTTATTACCTGCACATTACCACCCATAGTAATCGCTGCCGCATTATCCTGGGCAACGATTGTCTTTCTTTCTGTTAAGTCCTGGATTTCTCCACTCACTGAACAGGCCGTAGTAGCTAAAGACGAGAGGGCTAGTAATGATAAAAGCAATAGTTTTTTCATATATAAACCTATCGGCCAAACCACCCCAAAAGTTGAGGGACTTTAGGCGGATTTGATCTGAATCTCGCTTTTATTGATTAACTTTTGTATATTACAATGGACGTCTCAGTCTGAGCCAGTTTACTTCTTCTGGCAGATCAATTCGACATAATGAGCCGCTTCACTTCCGAAGGCTTTTTGGCAGAAATATAGGTTTTTATTCTTCTTAGTTTTGAGATTTTGTAAAGCCTGGGCCACTGCCCTTCCGCCTATACAAACGGGAGTTTTTAGCTCGATGAGATCATCAATATCTCGATGCAGATTTTCTTCATTGGCATAAGACATACAAATGACATCTGGCTGAATCTCTTCAATAATAACCTTTAAATCGTCCATACAAACATTGGAACCAAAGTAAAAAACTGGATATCCCTTAAACTTCAGGTGTGTTGCCACTAACAGCAAAGCCCCTTCGTGAACTTCTTCGGAAAGCGAACAAACTAAGATTTTTTGGTCCTGCATTTTAGGGAAATCAAAAGCCAAAAACGAGCTTAATTTGAGACGCACAAAGGAAGACACAAACTGGCATTGTGCGACCAAAATCTCCTTTGCAAAACTGTCTTCACCAGCCTTTTTTAGCAGTTCTTCAAATACGCAATCAAACAGTTTTTCAGGACTTAATTGAGCGCTCAAAATAGCATAGTGCTGATAAGTCGCTGCTAAATCAAATTTCAAAAGGGATTCGTAAACCAATTGGACACGGTAATCGACATCGTTTAAAAATTCATTTCTCGAACGGATTTCTTGAATCCGAGATAACGGCGAAAGGGCCTTTTTTTCTACATGAGTTTCTTTGTAATGGTCTTTGTGAACAGCATATTCTTTTGCTAATTCGCTAAGGCTATGTCCCGATTCGATCAAAGAAAGGGCTTGTTTTAAGAATTCGATATCAGAATCTGTGTAAAAACGGTGTCCGCCATCGGACCGATCAGGCTCGGGAAATCCATATCGTTTTTCCCAATTCCGCAAAGAGGCCGCGGGAATGCCAGTTAGTTTTGAAACAGTTTCTATCGTAAATTTCATCTAACCCTAAAGTCATAAGACTAGCCCCATGACACCCCTTCACAATGAGGTATCACGAGGCCTTCTTTTTTTGCAATGATATACATCTTTCATTACACAGCAAATTAAACAGTTGCCGTAGGCTCTTGTTTCTTTGCTAGCAATTCTCCCGATTTTTCGTTCAAAACCGTTAAGTTTTTAATAAGTATTTTCTTACCTTTCAACTCAATGATTCCTTCACCTTTTAGCTCAGTCAAATGCCTTGATAAACTTTCATTAATTGTTCCAGCCATTTGCGCAATTTCACTTCGAGTCAGTTTGACATTAATAACAATTTCGCCAGATTCGTTTTTTGTACCAAAACGTTCAGCTAACTGAATCAAAGTAAACGCAATTCTTTCGTGCACCGATGCTAAATAAAATTTTTGCTTATCAATTTTTTCCTTATAGTTTTGTTCGATGGCCTGCATATAAATTTGGTTCTTCAGTTCTGGATTTAGCTTGGTAAACTGCTCCAAACTATAAAATTCCGTCACTGTATCTTGCAAAGCTTCAGCGTAAAAGTGGCTTGGCAAACCAGGAATTAAAAAATGATGACCAAAAAAATCACCCTTCGAAAATAAACTTGTAATGAAGTATTCTGAAGAGTTTCGACCACGTAACTTCTTGTCTTGAATACCAAACTTAACACTACCATGAAGGATTCTGTAAACTCCCTTCACATCTTTTTGCGGGCTAAATAAGATTTCAGACTCTTTAAAATTTTTCGTCTCTTTCATAGCTAACGGCTCCAGGACTTTGCCGACACTCAAATTGTTAATTGCAGGTGTAAGTTGAACATTGGTTGTGAATTCATCCCTGTCCGAGTCAACTTGTATCAAATTCATACTTTCTCCTTTTAATCATCCTGGGGTCGGGTTCGAACTAGTTAAACAACAATGAACCCTCTTCAGTGATTAAGTATTGATTAATATTTAGCACATCTAAATTTAAATACAAGTTTTATTAATTTTTGCTTTATATCACCACATTAGGCATAATAGACCAATGAAATCCTCTATTTATTATGGTCTGGCTGAGCTAGGAATCATTGCTATCGAGATTATACTTCGGGTCCAATTAATGTTTTTTTATGTCACTTATCTTAAAATACCGGCAACTTTTTGTGGTTTGGCATTTAGTGCGGCCATGTTAATTGATGCCTTTTGGGATCCCTACATTGGCAGATTGAGCGATCAGTTCTTTGCCAAAAATCTAAATCGCATTTCAATTATGTCGATAGGTGCCCTCGTCAGCATTGTGTCTTTTGCATTGCT